>CAIKFN010000044.1 GCA_903826715.1 uncultured Actinomycetes bacterium | reverse complement strand
CTCGAGACGCTCGCGGTCGAGCATGTTCTTGAAGTCCATGTTTCCACCAACGTTGAGTTGATAGGTGTGGTCAAGTGAGAGACCACGGTCTTCAAAGAGACGAGCAAGTACGCGGTGAACAATCGTTGCACCAACTTGGCTCTTGATGTCGTCACCAATGATTGGCACGCCCGCGTCTGCGAATTTCTTCGCCCATGTTGGGTCAGATGCAATGAACACTGGGATGGCGTTAACGAATGCACATCCAGCGTCAATGGCTGCTTGTGCGTAGAAACGCTGTGCGTCTTCAGAACCTACAGGTAGGTAAGAAACAAGCACTTCTGCACGTGCATCCTTAAGTGCCTTAACAACATCAACAGCTTCTGCTGGCGATTCTTCGATTGATGCGCGGTAATACTTGTTGAGACCATCCATTGTTGGTCCACGAAGAACGTTGACGCCAATAGATGCAACATCGCAGAACTTGATTGTGTTGTTCTGTCCGCCTTCGATTGCCTTTGAGAGGTCGCTGCCGACCTTCGAGGCATCTACGTCGAATGCAGCGACAAATTCAATGTCACTTACGTGGTAGCCACCAAGCACAACGTGCATAAGACCTGGGACATCGTCACCGGCCTTTGCATCCTTGTAATAGGTAACACCTTGAATGAGTGAGCTTGCGCAGTTTCCAACGCCCGCTATGGCCACGCGAATCTTTTCCATGGCTCTCCTTTCCTACTTCGCTTCTCGAGCGAAAGTTTGTTGATTACTGCGTTCGGCGGATAACAAGTTGTCAATCCAGGCGAGGTCTAGCTCCACAGCGTTCGCGGCGTGACCCATCACGTCACGTGCGTAGCTGTCTAGCTGTTCGTTGTTTGCGCCGGCACGAACTTCTGCGAGGCGTTCAACGAGATCTGTGCGCCGGCGCTCTAAAAGCCCAACGCGTGAAGGGGGCGTTAGGTATTTAGCGAGGGCCATGCGAAGTGAAAATTCTTTTGCGTCATCGAGTGTGGCGGTATTGCTGAGTAGTCCAATGAACTCTTCTTTTCCACGCTCGGTGATGCGGTATGCCTTGCGTCCTCTGCGACCGAGTCCCTGGCTTTGGCGCAGTGAACGCAGCGATGCTCGCTCACCAGAGAGCGATCCAGTCGAAAGGGGACTGATGCGAGGCTCGCTCGTAGCTGCAGCTTCAACAAATCCGTGGCGTTCGAGTCGCGCTAGCGCCGGGTAGATGGACCCGAAGGATACGTTCGCCGATATGCCCAGGCGCTCGCGCAGCTGGGTACGGATTTCGTAACCGTGGTGGTCACGATCCATAAGTAGTCCGAGGATGGCAATGTCTAACACTCGAATCATTCTATCGTTTCGATACATCGATTGTGCAACTTTGAAGGATTTCCCTATTTTTAAAGGGGTACGGTAATGTCACGTCTAATGGATAAGAGCTTTCGCACCAGTACCGCCGATGGAGCGGTTGTTGAGTTCGGACTCGTCCGTCACGCCCTTTTAGCAAAACTCGCCGATGGATCACTTCGACACGAAGACATCTGTGACGCTCACCCTGAACTTCTTCGCGCAGCAAAAAACATTGGTCGAACCACTGGTGAAACGTGTCCGGTCTGCAGCGAAACTGAACTCGTTGAAGTTACCTACGTATTTGGTGCACGTTTACCCGCAGGCGGAACGTGTCCAACGTCTCGCGCTGAACTTTTGAAACTCGAACGTCGCGAAGATCCAGTGCAGTGTTACGCAGTTGAAGTCTGTGTTAGTTGCTCGTTCCATCACCTCGTAAGAAAATGGAGTGCAGGAGCTCGACGACAACGAAAAGCTCAACCGGTGCAACAAAAGAAAGCACGATCATGAGTATTAGTGCGCCGGAGATTCGTTCACGCAAACGCAGGAACGGTGCATCACCGATTGTGATGGTTACCGCCTACGACGAACCAGGTGCGCGTTACGCAGATGCTGGCGGAGTTGACATGTTGCTTGTTGGTGACTCGGTCGCGAACGTTGTACTTGGCCACACCGACACGCTTCATGTTTCAGTAGAAGAGATGTGTCACCACGTTCGCGCAGTTAGTGCTGCGAAACCAAATGCACACATCGTGGCTGACATGCCCTGGATGAGCTATCACATCAGTGACCGTGAAAGTGTTCGAAACGCAGCAGCGTTGATTCGTGCTGGTGCACACAGTGTGAAACTCGAAGGTGGCTCAGTCAGGCGCGATGTTGTTCGTGCAGTGCTTGATGCAGAGATTCCGGTTATGGGCCACATTGGACTCACGCCACAAAGCGTGCTCGCCTTTGGTGGTTTTAAGGTTCAGGGCAAGACCCTTGATGCCGCGAAGCTCTTGATGGAAGATGCACTTGTGCTGCAAGAAGCCGGTGTTTTTTCAATGGTGATTGAAGCGGTGCCGCCAATTGTTGGCACGCAGATCACCCAAGCGCTCGATGTCCCAACAATTGGTATTGGTGCAGGTCCTGATACTGATGGTCAAGTACTGGTGTTTCATGACCTTCTCGGACTAACCAATCGCAAGCCCGCCAAGTTCGTTCGCCAGTACGCCGACATTGGAAAGGCCATAACTGACGCAGTTTCTCAGTACGCTTCAGACGTCAGAAACGGTTCATTTCCTAGTGAATCAGAGGTTTACGCCAACCCCGACGAACTCCTCAACTAGCCAAAAACTGGCTTTTGAAGTAGAGTTGACCTTCCTACATACGTAGGGAAGTAACTACATACCCTGCTCTGTTTTCCGCAGAGCCCGACCTAGTCGGACCAGAGGGAAAGGAAAAGCTCTATGAGGGCATATGAATCAATGATCGTGTTCGACGTAACCGTCGATGCACAGACAATCCAAGTAGCACTAGACCGCGCACTTGACACAATCCGAAATAATGGTGGAACACCGGGCGCTATCGACCGTTGGGGGAAGCGTCCCCTGGCGTACGAGATCAACAAGCGCAAAGAGGGCTACTACGTTTTGGTTGAATTCAATGGTGTGAACGAGACAGTTTCTGAACTCGACCGCATCTTGACTCTTTCTGACGAAGTCCTTCGCTTCAAGGTCCTACGACGCAACGAACGTGCCAGCCGTGTTACGGCCAAGGCATAAGTTCGTCGCTTAGAGAAAAGGAAATTGAAATGGCTGATAACACTATTACCGTCGTTGGAAACGTAACGCGTGACCCTGAACTGAAGTTCTTGAACTCCGGTCAAGCAGCACTGCGTCTTTCTATCGCCGTAAACCGCCGCTGGCAGAATCGTCAAACCCAGGAATGGGAAGAGCGAGTTTCATACTTCGAAGTCTCGGCCTACGGGCCAATGGCTGAGAACGCAGCTAACTCGGTGCAGAAGGGTGCTCGCGTAATTGTTACGGGTCGCCTCGAGCAGCGCAGTTGGGAAACAGACAATGGTGACAAGCGTTCGATTGTTGAAATCGCCGCTGATGAAATTGCACCATCGTTGCGCTACGCAACTGCCGTTGTAACCAAGACACCTCGTGCCGAAGGTGGCAACTTCTCTTCAGGAGACCGCCCAACACCACGACCTGCTTCAAACGAACCATCTACCTATGCATTTGATGAGGAGCCTTTCTAATGCCACGTAAGAATATGCCAACGCCGCCAAAGCGCGCGCCAAAAATTGAAAAGCGTCACACGAAGAAGAAGCCATGCACATTCTGTGTTCACGGTGTAATCGCCGTTGACTACAAGGACCTTGCACAACTTCGCAAGTACATCTCAGATCGCGGAAAGATTCGCGGACGCAAGGTGTCTGGCAACTGCCAGCAGCACCAGCGTGACGTTACTGATGCAATCAAGACTGCTCGTGAACTTGCACTCCTTCCATACACCCAGCGCACCGTGACTGAAAAGCGCGGCGGCCGTGGACGTGATGACCGCGGTGATCGTGGTTCACGCGGACCTCGTGGTGAAAAGGAAGAAGCCACCTTGGCCGACGTCCTTGGTGACATCGACGGTGAAGTAATTCGCGAAGAGCTCCTAGAAGACGCCAGCACTGCTGAAGCAGTCTTCGAAGCTGCAGCAATAGTTGAAGCAGCAACTGTGGAGGTTTCAGAATGAAGGTCCTTCTAAGAAACGACATCCGTGGCGTAGGTCGCCGTGGCGACATTGTTGAAGTGAAGAAGGGTTTTGCTCGCAACTTCCTTCTTCCAAACGGTGACGCACTTGAAGCGAACGACATCATGGAGATCCAGGCTGCATCAATGCGCAAGGCTCGCGATGTACGTGACGCTCAGAGCCGTGAAGCTGCAGAAGTTCAGCGCACGCTTATTGAGCAGGCAAGTGTTTCTATTTCAGCTCGTGCTGGTGCAAACGGTCGTCTCTTCGGTTCTGTAACCGAAGCAGATGTCGTTAACGCCATCCGAACTGCGACGAACATCTCGCTTGACCGTCACCAGATTTCAATGACTGAGCACATTAAAGAGCTCGGTTCAGCCACTGTTTCAGCGACACTGTTTGACGGTGTGGTTGCTTCTGTGACTGTGCAGGTTGTCGCTAAATAGACCAATCTTCAAAGGAATTTCACTATGCCGGGGCTTTTTGCCCCGGCATAGTGCTTGTTACACCCATTTGAGATGATTAAAACTAGGGAGTTAGGCACAGACTTTCCCCCATGTTGTTGTTCTTGTGACACACAGCCAAAACGTGCGAACGTTGGAGTCTTATGACGCAGATTGAATCAGACCGACAAAGGACCGCCCCTAACGCAGGGCGAGTCCCACCGAGTGTTATTGAAGCAGAAGAGTCGCTCATTGGTGCGATGTTGCAACTTCCTGAAGCAGTCAGTATCGCGTACGAACTTGTTCAAGAAGAAGATTTTTATCGCCCACTTCACGGACAGATTTATTCAGCAATCGTTGACCTCGTTAATAGTGGTGACCCAGTTGACTACGTCACCGTGCAAGCAAAAATGCAAGAGCGTGGCTCACTTCAGATTGAACTCGCAGTTCTCGCCGCTCTACAGAGCAACACTCCTTCAGCTGCAAACGCGCAGCACTACGCACAGCTTGTTCGCGACAAAGCACAACAGCGTCGACTTATTTCTGTAGCTGGTGGAATTCTTGATGATGCGTATGTTCCAACTGATGACGTTGCAATGTTGCTTGATGACGCAGAGCGAAAGATCAACGCAATTGGAGATGGACAGAAAGCAGACTCAGTCGCACACCTTCAGAGTCTCTTGCTTGCTGAAGCAGACATTTTGGAAGAACGTGGTGAAACACGTGGACAGTTCAATGGTCTAGAAACTGGGTACCGATCATTGGACCGCATTCTTCAAGGACTACAGCCAACCAGTCTCTCGATCATTGGTGCTCGACCAAGTATGGGTAAGACCGCCTTTGGTCTTGGAATACTTACTCACGTTGGTGCGATTGTTAAGCGACCAGCGCTGTACTTCTCTCTAGAAATGAGCAAGCAGGAGCTTGCAGAACGTATCCTCGCATCGACTGCACGTATTGACTCAACCAAGCTTCGTACCGGTGACCTGAGTGACAACGACTGGAATAACGCACACAAGGCATTTGCCATGTTGCAGAGTGCACCAATTTTCATTGACGACAACCCAGCCCTTACCGTGATGGACATTCGTGCTCGAGCTCGCAGAATTAAGCAACAGCAAGGTGACCTTGGTGTTGTCATCATTGACTACCTACAGCTCATGAGTTCACGTGGCAAGGCTGAAAACCGTCAGGTTGAAGTCTCAGAAATGAGCCGTGCATTAAAGATTCTGGCGCGTGAATTAGAAACACCAGTTATTGCGTTGTCACAGCTTTCACGTGCCCTTGAAGCTCGTGCTGACAAGCGACCAATGATGTCTGACCTCCGTGAATCAGGATCACTTGAGCAGGACGCTGACGTTGTTTTGTTCTTGTTCCGTCCTGAAAAGTACGGTGAGGTTACAAACGACCAAAAGGCGTCAGCAGAAATCATTGTTGGAAAGAACCGTAACGGCCCAACTGACACAGCCTTCTTGACGTGGCGAGATGAATTCACCCGCTTCGATAACTTGCCAGATTCGAGTGCGGTCTAGTTGCTTGGTGATCAGTTCGCTAGAAACTTTCCAAAGCTTCATTGCAAGCTCTGGCAATAGGTCAAACAAAAAGCCCCCCGAACTTTCGCTCGGGGGGCTTAATGAAATGAGTTGTTTATTTAGGCTGCATACGAATACCAGCGTCAAGACGTACTGACTCGGCATTCATGTAGCTGTTGCTAAGAAGTTCAACTGCGAGTGATGCGAACTCGGAAGAGTAACCAAGACGCTTAGGGAATAACACGCCAGCACCAAGGCGAGCCTTGAATTCATCTGATGCAGGACCGGTTCCGTAAATTGGTGTGTCAATGAGGCCAGGCAAGATGCAGTTGGCACGAACACCAATTGCTGCGAGGTCGCGAGCAAGTGGCAATGTAAGTCCAACAACGCCACCCTTTGATGAAGAGTAAGCAACTTGTCCAATCTGTCCATCTTCAGCAGCAACTGATGCAGTGTTAACAATTGCACCACGTAGTCCGTCAACGTCAGGTGTGTTGTGGCTCATTGCCGTTGCGCCAAGACGACACATGTCGAATGTTCCGATCAAGTTGATTTCAATCACCTTGCGATACAGCGCGAGGTCGTGTGCTGATGAGTACTCACCATCTTTTCCAACGGTGCGAGTTGCCCAACCAATTCCTGCACAGTTAACAACGGTCCACAGTGGTGCCATTGCCTTCGCAGCTTCAATGGCTGCAATGTTCTGCTCGGTGTTCGTTACGTCACAGTGAACGTATGTTCCACCGATTTCTTTCGCTACTTCTTCTCCGCGTGCATCGTTGAGGTCAGCGACAACAACTTTTACCCCGCGTGCAGCGAGCGCACGAGCGGTTGATTCGCCAAGTCCTGATGCACCGCCGGTGACGACTGATGAGGTGTTCTTAAGTTCCATGATGGTTACTCCTGAGTAGTTTGCCTGGGTTAGACCGTAGTAGAAGTACGGAGTGCTGGGAGCAGGTCCTGTGCCATCTAGCCTTGTTACATGCCATCAGCCTATGAATACACCAAAGAAGAACTGGCTGAGCTCCTAACGGGCGAGCCCCGATACCGCGCCGATCAGGTCTGGCATGGTCTATGGACTGAGGGCCAGGATATAAAAGAAATCACCACAATCCCTAAAGCACTTCGCTCAAAGCTAGGCGAACAGTTCCCATCGAGTCTCGAAGTTGCGAACTTTGTTGAGAGCGATCTCGGTTCTACGCAGAAGTGGGTGTTTCGTTTAGCTGATGGCGCAACAATCGAAACTGTGTTGATGGCGTACGAGGACCGCGTCACTGTTTGTGTCTCAAGCCAAGCGGGTTGTGCAATGGGCTGCACATTTTGTGCAACAGGACAAGCTGGGTACTCTCGCCAACTCACAATTGGTGAAGTCATTGAGCAAGTTATGTTCGCATCACGTGCAGCTGCTCCACGTCGACTTTCAAATGTTGTGTTCATGGGAATGGGAGAGCCACTCGCGAACTATGCAACGACGGTTGGTGTTGTAAAGCGACTCCACGAATACAAAGGTATGTCAGCTCGAAACCTCACTGTGTCAACGGTGGGTGTTGCTCCAGCAATTGAAAAGCTCGCAAACGAAGGTCTGCCGCTAACACTTGCAGTGAGTCTTCACGCTGCAAATAATGAAACACGTAACGAACTCGTTCCACTTAACAAGCGTTACAACCTTGAGCGACTTCACGAGGCGTGCACTATGTGGATTGCAACCACGGGTCGTCGACTTAGTTTCGAATGGGCACTTATTGACGGGGTGAATGACACTGATCAAGCGGTTGAGGAACTTGCGGACTATGCACTGTCGCTTCGTGCACACGTAAATCTCATTCCACTTAACCCAACACCTGGCTACCTCGTTATGGGCTCGTCTGGAACACGAGTATATGAATTTAGAAAAGCTCTCGAAGAGCTCGGAGTGAATGTAACAGTTCGAAATACTCGCGGGCGATCAATCGATGCAGCGTGTGGGCAGTTGGCTCAGGTAACCAACGGCAAACGCCGCTCTATTCCGGTTCGCTCAGCGTAAGTTTCTCCTGCTGCCAGAACGTTGGTAGCGCTTTAATAAGAACGAGTGCCCCAAGAACACACGCGATTCCTCCACTCACAACTGAGAACTCCGTTGAAATAAGTCCCGCAACAACACCTGATTCCATGTCTCCAATTCGTGGACCGCCAGTTACTACGGCGATTTGGATAGACGCTATTCGACTTCGGTACTCATCTGGCAGAGTGCTTTGCAAAATTGTGTTTCTAAATATCGCCGACAGTGCATCAGCACCACCGGCAAAAGCGAGAAAGAACACACCTAGCCAGAGCACGTGAACCACACCAAAAAGTGTTATCGCTACACCCCACGCAATGACCGAGAGGACAACAAACCTGCCTTGTCGGTGAATGTTGTCAACCCATCCACTGATCAGTGAAATTAAAACACCACCAATTGCTGGAGCGGAATAGAGAAGTCCGAGTGCACGTGGGCCGGCGTGATAAATGCTGAGAGCAAAAGCCGGGAAAAGAGCACGTGGCATTCCAAAGATCATTGCGTTGAGATCCACAAGGTAGACACCTTGAATGATTTTTGATTTTCGAACATAACTAAAACCATCACGTATTGATTTAAGAATTGCTCGTTCTCCGGGAGACGAAACGGGAGGAAGGGGGGAGAGAAAATATGCAGAGAGTGAAAGCAAAGCGAATGTGCAGGCGTCAATTAAATAACAAGACGGCACACCCACTGCTGCAATGAGTACACCAGCGAGTGCAGGACCAGCTAGAAAACCTGTTTGAAATGTGAGTTGAAAAAGTGAGTTTGCTGCGATGAGTTGTTCAGGCGGAACAATAGTTGGGATCACTGCACTGCGAAGTGGTCCTAAAAAGCCAGCAAGCCCAGCACTGAGTGCTGCGAGAATAATTAGTAGCGCAATGTGTTTATTATGCGACTGTGCATTGATGCCAAGTAGAACACTGAGCGCACCAAGACCAAGTGATGTGACGCTCAGTAGCAATCGCCGATTGACCCTGTCACCAACTGCTCCTCCCCAAAGTGAACCAATAATTAGTAGTGGGAGCTGAATAAGACTTGCAATACCTACCCACAAACTTGAGTGAGTATCTAAATAAATCTGATATGGAATCGCAACGGTTGTGAGATTACTGCCGAGTAGCGAAACGAACTGACCAGTAAAGAGCAATTTGAAGTCTTTATTGCCCTGAAAGGGTCGAAAGTCAACAAGTAGCCCTGGCATTCAAACAGCGTAGAGGACTAACGTCGAAACTGGGAGAGTTGGTGAGGTGGCCCAATGAATCAAGATGATGTAGTTCAATTACTTTCACCCGAGGGTGAGAGGATTGCGAATCCTGAATTCACTTGCTTATTAAATGGTGAGGAAATTTTTGGCCTTTATCGCGATATGGCGATAATTCGTCGAATCTGCGCTGAGTCAACTTCGCTCCAGCGCCAAGGTCAACTGGCTTTATGGGCTCCAATTCGTGGTCAAGAGGCTGCGCAAATTGGCGCAGGACGCGCACTCGCACCAAATGATTTTTCTTTTCCTAGTTACCGCGAACATGGAATCGCATGGTGTCGCGGTGTACCACCAGAAAACATGTTGCGTTTATTTCGTGCCGTATCCAATGGGGGGTGGGATCCGAATAAGTACCACCACTCAGTGCCCGCGATAGTTCTGGGCAATCAAGTACTAAATGCAGTTGGTTACGCCATGGGTATCCAAAGAGACGGTGCAGAAGAAGCCGCAGTCGCTTTCTTTGGGGACGGTGCATCGTCACAAGGTGACGTTCTTGAAAGTTTTGTTTGGGCCGCGTCGTTTAATGCACCTGTTGTTTTCTTTTGTCAAAATAATCAATGGGGAATTTCAACGCCTTCCTCGGTACAAATGAAAGTACCTCTTTATAAAAGAGCAGCTGGATTCGGTTTCCCAGGAATTCGAGTCGACGGCAACGATGTGTTGGCGGTATACGAAGTTACTAAACGCGCACTTGAAAACGCGAGAGCTGGTGGTGGCCCGACGCTCATTGAAGCATTCACCTACCGGATGGGCGCACACACCACATCAGATGATCCAACGAGGTATCGCGTTGACGCGGAAGTGGAAATTTGGAATCACCGTGATCCAATTGCACGAATCAAAGCGCTACTTGTTCGTGCGTATGGAGTGAAGAACGCACAATTCGAAGATGTAAATACTGAGGCGGATGAAATCGCAATGAAACTTCGCCATGATGTTCTCGCTATGGACCGCCCTGATCCCATGACAATGTTTGACCATGCATACGCCGAGGAACATCCCCTTATTGAAGAAGGGCGACGTGAACTAATTGAGTTAGGAATTGGTGGGTTGAAAAAATAATGACAACTACCACGATGACTATGGCTAAGGCCCTCAATGAGGGGCTTCGTCGCGCAATGGAAAAGAATAAAAAAGTCCTTTTAATGGGAGAAGACATTGGAAAACTTGGCGGTGTATTTCGAATTACTGATGGACTTCAGAAAGATTTTGGAGAAGACCGAGTAATTGATGCGCCACTTGGGGAATCTGGAATTGTGGGGACTGCAGTGGGGCTCGCAATCAGAGGATACCGAACTGTTTGCGAAATTCAGTTCGATGGCTTCGTGTATCCAGCCTTTGATCAAATAGTCTCCCAAGTCGCAAAACTACACAAACGTAGTGATGGTGCGTACACCATGGGGCTCGTAATTCGTTTGCCATTCCAAGGTGGCATCGGTGCAATTGAGCATCACTCAGAAAGCCCCGAGGCGTACTTCGCGCAAACTGCGGGCCTTCGAGTTGTTTCGTGTTCAACCCCAAACGACGCCTATTGGATGATTCAACAGTCAATCGAGCACGACGATCCAATTATTTTCTGTGAACCCAAGAGTCGTTACTGGGAAAAGGGTGAAGTCAATACCGACACTCCACCACGTGGTCTCTTTGAGGCGTCGGTACTTCGTGAAGGAACTGATGTGACAGTCATTGCCTATGGCGGCACCGTAAAGACATGTCTCCGTGCTGCAGACACCGCAGCGCTTGAAGGAACATCTATTGAAGTAATTGACGCGCGCTCGGTTGCTCCGCTTGATTTTGAAACAATGAAGGTTTCCGTTGAGAAAACAGGTCGCTTGGTGGTCGTGCAAGAGGCACCTCACAGTGCATCGATTGGATCAGAGATTATTTCTGAGCTCACCCAACGCTGCTTCTATTCAATGCAGGCTCCGGGGATTGTCGTTGGTGGATACCACGTCCCCTACCCACCTACGAGGATTGAAGAAGATTACCGGCCAACGGTTGATCGCATTCTTGATGGTGTTGACCGAGTGATTGGATTTGGAAAATGACTAAGAAAGTCTTTCTTCTGCCTGATGTTGGCGAAGGCCTTGTTGAGGCAGAGATTGTTGCCTGGAAGGTCAAGGTTGGAGATGTTGTCATACTCAACCAGCCTCTAGTGGATATTGAAACAGCCAAAGCCATGGTTGAGTTACCGAGCCCTTTCGCGGGAGTTGTGAGTGAACTTCATGGTTCACAAGGTGACACCATCCAAGTTGATGAACCGCTTATTACTTTTGATGTTGAAGGTGACGAAGCTGAAACGATTGCTGAAGAGCAACAAGCTGCTGATTCGGTGGGGTCTGGCCGTGAAGCAGTTCTCATTGGCTACGGAGTTGCAAAAGAAGAAGCTGTTGTGGCTAGAACACGACGCCGAAACGCACCCGAAACAACCCCTTCGGCTGCGAGAACGCAAGTACGAACCACACCTCCAGTTCGTTTGTACGCCAAGCAACACGGAATTGATCTCAACACAATTGCTGGAACGGGCAGAGACGGTGTCATCACGCGCAGTGATGTTGATAGTGCGCGAACTCCAGTCGCACCCGTGAAGCAGCTAAAAAGTTCTGGCGCAAATAAGACGTCTCGATTTGTTGGCCGGGAATTAGAGTCATGGTCGAGTGGACCGCTAGAAGAGCGCATACCGGTAAAGGGTGTCTTAAAGTCCATGTCAGAGGCAATGGCTTCGAGTGCTTTTAGCCAACCACGAGCAGCTGTGTGGGTTCGTATTGATGCCACAAAGACAATGGAGTTAGTGGCATCGCTAAAGAGGCACCCGAACATGCAAGATGTTCGCCTCTCGCCACTCGTAATTGTTGCACTGGGACTCTGTGACGCAGCACGCCATTATCCAGGTATTAATTCGTACTTTGACATGAAGACGAATGAAGTAGTTGTTCGTCGAACGGTCAATCTTGGAATTGCGGCGAATACAGATCGAGGTTTGATTGTGCCAAACATCAAGCAAGCCGATCAACTTGACCTTGTGGGTATGGCTCGCGCGCTGAACGTATTAGTTGAAAAAGCACGCAACGGCACCACAACACCAAATGAAATGCTCGGCACATCGCTAACAATTACAAACGTTGGTCCATTTGGTGTGGATGCAGCAATTCCAATAATTCCACCAGGTAGTGGTGCAATCATTGCCATAGGACAAATTGCTCCAGCGCCTTGGGTGGTGGATAACCAAGTTGTGGTTCGACAAGTTTGTGAAATAGCAATGTCATTTGATCATCGCCAGATAGACGGTGCACTTGCATCAATAGTGCTGAACCACTTGGGTCGTTTTTTATCTGACCCCGCGACATCGCTGTTAGCAAATTAATTGCTAACAGTAAAACCTTGGTACGATCCTGTGGTCGTTTGATAACTACCAAGCGCTGTACAGCTAGTTGCTCGACAAATAATTGCGTAGACGCCACCAGCTGGACTAACGGTTGTTGCACCATTTGGCAAAGTTATCTTTTGAGCTGTCTCCCAAATGCCATTAACTTCACTTACAATTCCAGCTTGATAAATACCTGAGGCGTCGAGGTATGCAGAGCCCACTGAACAGTTACCAGCGCTTGAACAAGCAAACGCAACAGCACCACCATTTTTTCCAGCCTGCTGCGCGCCGCTAGGCAGCGCAAGCGTCTTTGCTGGTTTCCAAGAGCCGTTCACTTGGTTCACCAAGAAACCCTGGTACAGACCAGTTGTTGTGTAGTACTGGCCGCCAGTAACGCAGTCGTTAGCCGTTGGACAAGTAATACCAGAGAAACCGTAGAGGACCGTTCGCGGATTGCTGGCAGCATCGCTCGGAAGCACAATCATCGCTCCTCTTTGCCAAACACCATTTATTTCTGAGACGACAAATGGGGTTATTGCGCCAGAGCGTGTGGCGTAGGTTCCGATCACGCTGCAGTTTCTTGCTGCTGCACATGTAAGGGCGTTTAATGAAATGCTCGCGTACGCACTTGTGTTTGATGGCATCGATACGTTTTGTCCCGTTTGCCAAACACCGTTTATTTCACTCAGCAAGAGACCTTGACTTATGTTGTTGGAATCAAGGTAATTACCAATCGCTGAACAGTTGCCAGCACTCCAGCACGAGATCTGTCCGAGCGAAACATAAGGATTCGCGTTGGTATTAGTTGGCAGAGTGACCTTTGTTGCTGTGTGCCACACCCCACCAACTTCGCTTGCCACAAACCCTTGAGTTCGTGGCGCCGACGTCGTGCCCTCTAGATACGTTCCAGTGACCACACAGTTTCCAGCAACTGGACACGATGCACCACGCACCTGTGCATTTTGTGCTGTCATAATCGCACCAGCTGGAAGCGCGATTGCACTTGCCTTCATCCACGTCCCACTAATTTGTTTTGCTACAAATGCAAAACCATTTGAGCTGGAATCTAAATACTGACCACCTGCCACACAGTTGCCACTTGTTGCACACCCAATTGCATAGACCATGACGCCAGGAGCTTTCGCAGCGTTCAAAGGCAAGCTCAAGATAGATGATCTCCAAATACCTCTCGACTCACTGAGCAGAAGACCTTGAACATTTCCTGTAGCGTCATTCGCGATTCCTGCCCCACTGCAGTTATTTGCCGTGGGGCATGCAAGGTAAGGAAGCCAACCTTGGTAGACGCTCGTTGCTCCGCTGGGCAGAGTTACGTTCTCGGCGCTTCTCCACGTTGGTGCTGCGGCTTGTGCGGGCACAATGCTCAACAAGGTGAACGCGAGTGTGGCAATCACAAATGTTGAACGAACGAGTTTCATGCAGCTACTTTCTAGAACTAAGAGCAATCCTCAGTATAAATAGGTAATAGTGGTTGGTGGAGTGTGAATTGCTTGTGATTCTCTGCTTTATTGACTTCTTAATTTTCTTTGAGGATTTTATGAACAAATCCCCGGCTCTATGAGCCGGGGATTTGAGTTGAATCTTGAACTATTTATGCAAGATCGAAACGGTCGAGGTTCATCACCTTTACCCAGGCAGCAATAAAGTCCTTTTCGAACTTCTTCTTGGCGTCGTTCGTTGCGTACACCTCTGCAATAGCTCGTAGTTGTGAATTTGAACCAAAAATGAGGTCAGCCCGAGTTGCTGTCCACTTTGTCTTGCCAGACTTTCTATCTGTTCCAACAAGTGAACCATCCTTCGCAGGCTTCCACTCAGTGTCGAGATCAATCAAGTTCACAAAGAAGTCGTTACTAAGCGCACCCGGATTCTTTGTAAAGACTCCGTGAGCCGAGCCGTCTACGTTGGTGCCAAGCACACGTAGCCCACCAATAAGCACAGTCATTTCTGGTGCACTGAGTGTGAGCAAGTGTGCACGGTCAAGAAGAAGATCTTCTTCACTGCGTCGCTGGCCCTTCGCTACATAGTTACGGAAACCGTCGTGTGTGGGCTCAAGCACCGCAAATGAAGCAACATCGGTGTCCTTCTGCGTTGCGTCGTTGCGTCCTGGTGTGAATGGAACAGTGATCTTGCGTCCAGCGTTGCTGGCCGCTATTTCAATTCCAACGCAACCACCGAGCACGATGATGTCAGCGAGTGAAATCTTCTTGGCCTTGGTGTTAAAGCTCTTGCGAATTGATTCAAGTTCTTTAAGCACTTTCTTCAACTGCGCAGGACTGTTAACTTCCCACGCATTCTGTGGGCTTAGTGCAATGCGCGCACCATTGGCTCCACCACGCTTGTCGGTGCCACGGAATGTTGCAGCAGACGCCCAGGCAGTTGAAACAAGTTGCGCAACACTGAGGCCAGAGTTTGCAATCTTCTTCTTGAGAGCAACTATGTCCTTGTCGGTTGGAAGCTTGAAGTCAACTACTGGGATTGGGTCTTGCCATAGTTGAGGCTTCTTTGGAACATACGCTCCGAGTCCGCGCACGTATGGTCCCATGTCACGGTGCGTCAACTTGAACCACGCACGAGCAAACGCGTCCGCAAATTCTTTTGGATTCTCTTGGAACCGCTTTGAAATCTTTTTGTATGCGGGGTCAACAATGAGTGCAAGGTCGGTTGTCAACATTGTTGGTGCGTGCGTCTTCTTCTTGTCGTGTGCGTCTGGAACTGTTGTAGATCCAGCACCACCCTTTGGTCGCCACTGTTGTGCGCCAGCAGGGCTCTTGAAGAGTTCCCACTCGTACATAAAGAGGTGATTGAAGTAGTCGTTGCTCCACTGTGTTGGCTTGGTTGTCCAGATGCCTTCGAGGCCACTCGTGATGGTGTCACCAGCGTTGCCAGTTCCCATGGTGTTGATCCAGCCAAGTCCCTGCGCTTCAATTGGTGCAGCTTCTGGTTCTGGTCCTACGTACTTATTAGGGTCACCTGCACCGTGAGTCTTTCCAAAGGTGTGACCACCAGCAATAAGCGCGACAGTTTCTTCGTCGTCCATTGCCATGCGGGCAAACGTTTCACGAATGTCAACGGCTGCCTTAAGCGGGTCAGGGTTTCCATTAGGTCCTTCTGGGTTTACGTAGATGAGTCCCATCTGCACGGCACCAAGTGGATTCTCGAGGTCGCGCTCACCGGTGTAGCGCTTGTCATCAAGCCACGTGTCTTCAGGTCCCCAGTAGATGTCATCTTCTGGTTCCCAGATGTCAACACGTCCACCAGCGAAACCAAATGTCTTAAAGCCCATTGAATCGAGTGCACAGTTACCAGCAAAGATCATGAGGTCAGCCCATGAAATCTTCTGTCCATACTTCTTCTTGATTTCCCAGAGAAGTCGGCGAGCCTTGTCGAGGTTTCCATTGTCCGGCCAGCTGTTTAGTGGTGCGAAACGTTGCGCTCCAGATCCAGCACCTCCACGTCCGTCACTAATTCGGTATGTTCCAGCGCTGTGCCACGCCATGCGAATAAAAAATGGACCGTAGTGTCCCCAGTCAGCAGGCCACCACTCTTGTGAGTTAGTCATCAACTTCTCGATGTCCTTCTTTAAAACATCAAGGTCGAGCTTTGCGAATTCTTTCGCGTAATTGAAGTTCTTGTCCATAGGACTCGCTGCAGGATTTGCCTGGTGTAACAACTTGATGTTGAGTTGATTAGGCCACCACTGCGCGTTGTTCTGTAAGCCGGTTACTCGAGTGCTTGCGCCTCCAACAACTGGACACTTGTTTTCTTCTGTCATGTTTTCTCCTTTATAGATAGCGGTACTGCGTTACTTCGAACTTTTTTGACAACTAGGACAGAGGCCCCAGTAGGCGACCTCTGCTTCATCAATTTCAAAACCCATGGCGTCTGCTGCGGTGAGACAAGGTGTTTGTCCCACAGCGCAGTCAACATCAACAACCATTGCGCAATTTCTACAAATTAAATGGTGATGATTGTCACTTATTCGGTCTTCGTAAAGAGCGGGTGATCCAACTGGTTGGATTTTTCGAATAATTCCTTTTTCTGCGAGCAGACCAAGTGTGTCGTACACAGCTTGACGAGAAATAGTTCCAATTTCATCAGTTGCAATTGCAACAACACCGTCTGCGGTGATGTGAGGTTGTGCTGACACCGCGCGAAGTACTGCGAGTCGTTGCGCGGTTGCCTGCACTCCGTTTTCTCTCAGTACGTCACTTGCGCCAATTGTCACGAGGGCAACTATACCAACTGTTTGTACATTGTCAAGTACTGGACTAAGTACAGAATCTAGACAGCTTCTCCTGCATCTGAAGGCTTTTCGAGAGTCGAGTCCTTATCTTTCCAGGAGATGAGCGGCAGAACACTTAGACCAATCAGGAATGAGACTTGGAGCGCAATAGCGAGAGGGCTTCCCCAGTACTTGCTCCAGAGGCTGTGAAATTCGTGACCTATCGCAGAAGCTGTTGCGTCGTAGATCGCATAAGAAAAAAGTCGCCCTACCGCGAAGGTGATGAGAATTTTGGTCAGTGGCATTTCGAGTAGTCCTACTGCGCAGAAAAGTTGTGCAGAGGGAACTGGTGTGAATAAGAAAACGACGTACCAAGCAATCTCGCCAGATGGGTGTGAATCTAATTTTGCGTGTGCACGGTTGAGATTATTTATATAGCGCTTTGGGAAGTGATCTCTCAGTCGCCCGAAGGCAACAGCAAGTAGCCCACGACCCGCTACTGCTCCAACGACGCCGAGAAGCACAACGGCAACAGGGTTTAGATGCCATCTCCACTGGGCTATAACGAGTGCGAGCCACGTTGGGGGTCCAAATGCTGGGAGAAGGTTTATCCCGAAGATGATCAACAGAAGGAAGAGGTAGTTCACTACACCTCAGCGTAGGTCCAACAAGAACTAAGCGCTACCCGACTGCAAGTAGAGAAACACCAATCACAATGACTATTGCTGGACCAACAGTCTTTCGAAGTGAGCCCTCTTTGAAATACAGCGCACCAATTACGGCTGCCCAGAGAACGCCTGTTTCTCGTAGTGCACTCACTAGAGCGAAAGAAGCATGAAACTGCGCCCAAAGAATTAGTAGATATCCAGCAATTGAACCAGCACCAGCTGCAATGCCGAGGCGTGCAGTCTTTGCAGAAGGCCACCATGAAATGCCTCTTCGAATAAAAGTAACAACAAGCCAAAGTGTTGCTTGTAAAACAAAAAGCGTTACACCATATCTAATTGAACTGTGTGCAGCTCTAACTCCCAGTCCATCAACAACTGTGTAGGCCGCAATACCTACTCCCGTTGCGAGTGCCCAGATAGTTGCAGAATTCGCGCTGACCTTTGCCCCTTTGATTAGAGATAGAGAAAGAACACCACTCACAATTACAAAAATCCCCAAGAGGCTCAGCACATTTTGGTGTTGATTGGCAAAGAAGAAACCACCGAGGGCAACGAGCAGAGGAGCAATACCACGTGCAATTGGATATGACTTTGAAAAATCTCCTCGCCGAAATGCGCTCATTAACAAAAGTTCATATGTGCAGTGAACACAAACTGAGCAGAGCAAATAGACCCAGGCCCCACTTCTTGGAAGACCCACAAAAGGCAGAAGCACCCAGCTCGCTCCTGCTGCTCCTATGTTTAGAAGTCCGAAACTAACAAATTGGTCGGTGATATTTTTTGCTATGGCGTTCCACAAGGCGTGTACTAATCCCGCAAAGAGCACTAACAAGATGACTGAGTTGCTCACAAGATGAATCTAATGAACTGCGGCCCATCTCATAGGACAGTGAATTGGAGCGGGCGACGAGAATCGAACTCGCGTTCTCAGCTTGGGAAGCTGATGTTCTGCCGCTGAACTACGCCCGCATGCCACCATCGTAATGCCTAAGTAATTGCCTATTTTTTAAGGCAGATTGTGGCCAACTGGGTTACTTCAGAGTATCGTTGCGAGGGTTATGGTGCTCTCAGACAGGTCAATCAAAGAAGCTCTCGCATCGGGTCGGATCATCATTGATCCACTAGGCGAAGACTGCATTCAACCGTCATCAGTTGACCTTCACATTGACCAGTACTACCGCGTATTTCGCAATCACTCCCAGCGCATCATTGACGTAAAAGAAGTGCAGGAAGACCTGACCGAACTCATTGACGTTGGACTCGACACACCAATGATTCTTCACCCAGGTGAATTTTTACTCGGATCAACAACCGAGCGCATCATGTTGCCTGATGATTTAGTTGGACGCCTTGATGGGAAGAGTTCACTTGGTCGACTCGGCCTCGTGATCCACTCAACTGCAGGATTTATTGACGCAGGATGGGACGGACACATCACACTCGAGCTTTCAAATGTTGCGAATCTGCCAATCACCCTTTATACCGGTATGAAGATTGGACAAATTAGTTTCTTCCAGATGACAACACCTGCTGACAATCCTTATGGTGCGTCAGTGCTTGGATCGAAGTACAAGGGACAACGCGGTCCAACTGCAAGTCGCTATTCAGAGAATTTTAAAAAGAACTAACGAAGAGGAATCAACGTGTTAGCAAGAATCATCATCGGACTCGGAGTTTCAATTATTTGTTTCGCTGTTGCGGGACGACGTTTCTTCTGGTTGTCAAAACTTATTCGCAGTGGAAAGCCTGCTCCTCGCAGGTGGCAGGGCTTTCGTAAAGTTTCTGAAGCAGAAGTTGTAGAAGTTGCTGGACAGAAGAAACTGCTCAAGTGGACTGTTCCTGGACTTGCGCACTTCTTTACGATGTGGGGCTTCACAGTTTTGTTCACCACAATTATTGAAGCGTATGGTGCCCTCTACAACCGAGACTTCCACATTCCTTTTATTGGTCAGAGCAACTGGCTTGCCTTTACTGAAGACTTCTTCTCAGTCGCGGTGCTTGTTTCACTCGTTGTCTTCACAGTCATTCGTATTAAGAACGCACCAGCTCGCAAAGACCGTGAATCACGCTTCTATGGCAGTCACCTTGGTGCTGCTTGGATAGTTCTCGGGCTCATCTCACTAGTAATAATCACGCTGCTCATGTACCGTGCTGGACAAATTAACGCCGGACACTTCCCATTCCCTCGCACCGTTGGCCAAGTTTCTAACGACATGGCAACAGCTGCAACCAACCAACTCATGGCCTCTCCTTGGGCCTTTGCATCTCAGATCGTTGCTACCTGGCTAGCCCCACTCGGCACTGGCGTGAACAGCGTGATTGAAGCAGCGTTCCTTCTTGCGAATGTTGGAGTTATTGCTGGTTTCATGGTGTTCGTTTCGTACTCCAAGCACCTCCACATTTTCCTTGCCCCAATCAACATTGGAGTTTCACGTCGCCCACGTGCTCTTGGTGGTCTCGACAAGACACCAGACATGGACATGGAAAATGTCACCGAAGACACCGTGTTCGGTGTTGGCAAAATGGAGGACTTCACCTGGAAGCAGATGCTCGACTTCTCAACATGCACCGAGTGTGGACGTTGTCAGTCAGTGTGCCCAGCGTGGACAACCGGTAAGCCTCTTAGCCCGAAGCTTCTCATCATGGGACTTCGTGAAAACATGTTCGCCTCAGCTGACCGACTTCTTTCTGGAGAAGGCGGCGGCGACGTTGCAACACTCGTTCCAACAACAATCGACCCAGACGTTCTCTGGTCGTGCACAACATGTGGTGCGTGTGTTGAACAGTGCCCAGTAGACATTGAGCACGTTGACGCAATTATTGATATGCGACGTTACGAAGTGCTCATGGAATCTCGTTTTCCAACAGAAGCTGGACTACTTCTTCGCAACATGGAAAACCAGGGTGACCCGTGGGGTCTTGGTGCAGCAAAGCGCACTGACTGGTTGGCTGAACTCGACTTTGAAGTTCCAATCATCGATGGTCCAATTCCTGCAGACATTGAATACCTCTACTGGGTTGGATGTGCTGGATCGCTCGACGAGCGTGGTCGCAAGCAAATTGTTTCAACTGCACGAATGCTGCACCGTGCGGGCGTAACGTTTGGAATTCTTGGTCCACGTGAATCGTGCACCGGTGACCCAGCGCGACGCATGGGTAACGAATACTTGTTCCAAGAAATGGCTAAGTCCAACATTGCAACACTCAACGAAGTTGGTGCCAAGAAGATTGTTGCCAGCTGTCCTCACTGCTTTAACACCATGAAGAACGAATACCCAGGCCTTGGTGGCGACTACGAAATGATTCACCACGCTGAACTCCTCAGTCACTTGGTCGCTACTGGCAAGCTCGTGCCGGGTGTTTCCTACACCGGAACAGTTACCTACCACGACCCTTGTTACCTTGGTCGCCACAACCGTGTCTTTGATGAACCACGTAACGTGCTCGATGCCATCCCTGGTGTTCGCCAAGTTGAAATGGGACGTTGCCGCGAAAAGGGATTCTGCTGTGGTGCTGGTGGAGCTCGTATGTGGATGGAAGAGAACATTGGAAAGCGCGTGAACATGGAGCGCACCAATGAAGCCCTCGAAACCGGTGCCGACATTGTCTCAACTGCTTGTCCGTTCTGCATGATCATGCTTGATGACGCGGTTAAGGCCAATGGCAAGGGAGATGAAGTCTCCGTCATGGACATTTCTCAGGTTTTCGAGAAGTCTCTCGGGTTGTAAGTAATTTTCAGGAGTTAATACTTCTGAAACACACTGATAACTAATTAGAAATGCTTCGTTGTCAGACTGTTAACAAGAAACCTGAGGTCAGCGTCGCCCTCTCCTAGTAATTAAGGAGTGGACGTGTTAGCTGCAACGACCATAATTCCGTATCCGAGCTGGTTAAACCCAGCCGATAACACTTGGCAACTTGTTGCTGCAACATTGGTGGGGTTAATGAGCCTTCCAGGACTTGCAGTTCTCTACGGAGGACTTGTAAGAAAGAAGTGGATTGTGAACACCATGCTGATGGTGTTCTCCGGCTTCTCCATCACACTTGTTGTGTGGATGCTCTGGGGTTACAACATGGCCTTCGGACAACTTTCACACTTCGGTCCAACTGGATCGTTCTGGAGTGGGTTCGTAGGACACTTCACGCCCCTTTCAACTTCAGGTGCCGAACAAGGACAAGCTGTTTCAGGTGCGAACACACTCGTTCCGTTCCACTTTCCAACAGCGACACTTGCGTACTTCCAATTTGTATTCGCCGCAATTACCCCGCTGCTGTTCCTCGGTGGACTTGTTGGTCGACTCAAGTTCAAAGCGTGGTTGCTGATTGTGCCGCTCTGGATCACCATGGTCTACTGCGTTAATGCAGCACTTGTTTGGGGTGGCGGGTTCTTCGCACAAAAGGGTGCGGTTGACTTTGCTGGTGGGTATGTCATTCACTTGAGTGCAGGTATTGCTGCATTCGTTGGAGCCGCAATTGTTGGACCTCGTCGCTGGCAAGACCGTGAGAACGCATTCCCGAGCAACCTAATGATGGTCGCTGTCGGAGCTGGGTTCTTGTGGCTTGGTTGGAACGGATTTAACGGTGGTGCAACGTTCTACGCGGGAGCTGATGCAGCTAGTGCAGTTCTCAACACGAACGTAGCAACTGCAGTAGGCGTACTCACATGGCTACTCATGGACATGTTCTTCTCGCGTCAGAAGAAGCCAACGTTCCTGGGTGTTATTAACGGAATGCTCTGTGGTCTAGTGGCGATTACACCAAGCGCTGGATTCGTAAATGGGACCGGCGCAATGATTGTTGGTCTTGTTTCGTCCTCCGTCGTTTGGGTCTCATGGAACTACCTATCGCGCATTCGTCCATTCTCAAAGGTTGACGACGCAATGGGCGTTATCTACACCCACGGAATCGCTGGTCTTATTGGTGGGCTCATGATTGGACTCGTTGCAGATCCGAGCATGTCGGTCTACGGAGTAGCCGGTGCAAAGTACAAGGGCCCAGGCGGATTCTCTGTCGGTGGTTGGTTCTACACCCACTCATTTCACCAACTCTGGGAACAGTTCTTGACCGCACTTTGGGTCATTGGCTACACCGCAGTTGGCACGGCAATCATCTTCTACTTGGTTAAGTTCCTAGTTGGAGGTCTTCGTGAATCAGATGAAACACTTGCAATTGGTGACCTCGCAATTCATGATGAAGAAGCATTCCCAGACCCAACATTTGGTGAGCCTGTGCTCACACCAAGCCACACCCACTCAGACAACAAGTAAGGACCTGACATGAAATTAGTTACTGCAGTTGTAAAGCCATTCAAGCTCGATGAAGTCAAGGTTGCCGTTAAGGCACTTGGCGTTAACGGCATGACCGTTTCACAAGTTCGTGGGTTCGGTCGCACCGGTGGACACATTGAGATTTATCGCGGTAAGGAATACGAGTTCGACTTCGTCGACAAAATTCGTATTGAGATTGCTTGCACTGATGAAGCTGCTGAAAAGATCTGCGACACAATTGTGGACGCAGCAAAGACAGAGATTCACGGTGACGGAAAAGTTTGGATCACCGACATTGAGCACGTGGTACGTATTCGTACCGGTGAGCGTGGTCCTGACGCAGTTAAGTAGTAGTTACTACCCGGCTTGGCGGGCGACGGCTTCGGCCGCCGCCTGCGCCGCGCCAGCATCACCCAAGTAACCGGCGCTAAGAATGTTTAATTCGTTGTCGAACTTGATGCGGTAGGGAATACCGGTTGGAATTTCTAATTCCGTAATTTCATCTTCTGGGATGTTTTGCAGAATCATTCGAAGTGCACGAAGAGAATTGCCGTGCGCCACAACAAGCACCGATCCACCAAGCACTCCTTCTTTACGAAGATCTTCTGCAATGACTTCAGCGAAGTACGGAGACACGCGGGCAACAACATCCTTCAAGCATTCAGTCATAGGTATTGCTTCAACTGGAACGTCGCGGTAGCGAGGGTCTCCTACATTGCTTCGTGGATCACCATCGGGCAGCGGTGGAGGTGGAACGTCGTAGGAACGTCGCCAGAGCTTTAGTTGTTCCATCCCAAACTTCTCAGCAGTTTCTTTTTTGTCCTTGCCCGTGAGGTCGCCGTAGTGACGCTCATTGAGTCGCCAACTTCTACGAACTGGGAGCCACGAGCGATTAGCTGTTGAAAGAGAGATGTTGGCGGTGCGGATTGCACGAGACAGAAGAGAAGTGTGTAGGACTCGAAGATCAAGTCCCGGTTCGTTGGCAAGCAGCACTCCGGCGGCCTGCGCCTCAGCAACGCCTTCGGTGGTGAGG
>CAIKFN010000043.1 GCA_903826715.1 uncultured Actinomycetes bacterium | reverse complement strand
CGACTCTGCGCCCCTGTACTGGACCGGAGGGGGTTACTGCTACTTGCACTACAGCTTGGCGTAGATCAGTTCGAAGGCAGCGCCAACAGTAGAAATGTCCTTGAGTTCATCTTCTCCGACTTCAACGTTGAACGTCTCTTCAAGAGCCATTACAAGTTCAACGAGGTCGAGGCTGTCTGCTCCGAGGTCGTCAAAGAAGTTGGCTTCCATTGTTACTGCGCTTGGGTCAACGGCTAATACTTCAACAACGTTGTCTGTCAATTTCGCTAGTGCTTCGTTACGGTCCATGGTTAACCCCTTAATTTCTCTCGTGTAATCGTACTAAAAAATCAAAGATAAAAATTGCCATCTAGTGGCCGAGAGCTAGTCCACCATCAGAAGCTATTACCGCTCCAGTTATGTAGCGAGCGTGGTTACTGGCAAGGAACCCAACAACCCCTGCGATATCAGATGGCTGTCCAATACGCCCCATAGGGATCATTGCCATCATTTGATCTTTTGCTGGTCCAAGGTCGCTTGTCATATCTGTCTCAATTAGCCCAGGTGCGACAACATTCACTGTGATGCTTCGAGATGCGACTTCTTGCGCGAGTGAACGTGCAAGTCCAACAAGACCAGCTTTGGCGGCTCCGTAGTTTGCTTGTCCTGGTACTCCAATGAATGGGCTTATGGAGCCAATAAAGATTATTGAGCCTTGGCGGTTTCTGACCATTGAGGCCATGGTGGCGCGAGCAGTGTAGAAAGCACCATCTAGGTCGGTCGCCATCACTTCACG
The DNA here is from genome assembly GCA_903826715.1 of uncultured Actinomycetes bacterium. GTDB lineage: Bacteria > Actinomycetota > Acidimicrobiia > Acidimicrobiales > RAAP-2 > RAAP-2. The sequence continues at coordinate 1,326 of CAIKFN010000043.1, read as the reverse complement.
CCACTGTTCATCAGTCATTCTCATTGCGAGACCATCACGAGTAACTCCAGCATTCACAACACAAACTTCAACTGGACCAAATTCCTCTATAGACGCCTTCACCGCTTCATTAACTGATGTTGAATTTGATACATCAACAGCAAATGATTTAACGCATCCTTGCGGCGTAGTTCCCGAGCGAGACATGCCAACTACTTTGTCGCCGAGATCTATGAAGTGCTGTGCAATAGCAGCGCCGATTCCTCTGCTGGCACCAGTGATAATTACGTGACGACTCATAGATCTAACTCCTGTAGTTCTTTAAGCGTAGATGGTGATGCTTGTGATTCGAAGCTTCTGATTCTCTTGGTAAGACCCGTAAGAATTCCAGAGGGCGGCATTTCTATTGTTTGAGTAACACTTTGAGGCAAAGTCATCGTGGCATCTAGAAACTCGACAGGCGATGTGAGTTGTCGTGAAAGTAGCTCTTTCCAGTCTTGCGCTGAAGTGTGAACTTTCCCATCAACATTGGCAACCAATATTGACTCAGTGGATCGCCACTCGACATTTGCGAGTGCTGCATCAAGTTCTGTTTGCGCTGGTGACATGAGAGGGGAGTGAAATGCTCCGCCAACTGGAAGTGGCGTAGCTCTCTTCCACCCGAGTTCTTTATTACGTGACATCAAATTATCGAGTCCCGCACGTGAACCACTTACAACTATCTGTCCGGTCCCATTAATGTTTGCAATCCAAACATCCTCAAGGTCTTTCAAGTTCTCTAATGCGCCTTCTTCGCCACCCATGAGTGCGACCATTGAGCCTTCGGTGGATTTTGCACACCTGAGCATCGCCGCCCCACGTACGCCAATGAGACTTGCGCCGTCTTCGATTGAAAGAAGCCCAGAAGCAACTAGTGCCGAGAACTCGCCCAAACTGTGTCCAAGTAAGTAACGCGGACGAATGCCCCTGTCGAGCAGTTCTAGGTAGCCAATAGTCGAAAGTGCGAAAGTTGCAATCTGTGCATTGTCGGTTCGAACAACTTCTTCATCAGTCGCAGTTGTTAATAGTGAGGCAACATCAATTCCGGAAGCTTCGCTGATGACAGTGGTTTGTTCCCAGTGCTTTGATTCTTGCCATTTAAGACCAGCTCCGCTCGAGAGTGATCCTTGCCCTGGAAATAGGCAAACAAGGTGTTCTGAAAAGTGTGAAGTCATGTTTATAAAGTAACAGCGTGCCCGGAGTGGGATTCGAACCCACACACCCTTTCAAGTAGAGGATTTTGAGTCCTCCGCGTCTGCCGTTCCGCCATCCGGGCTGCGGTGGATAACGCTACCAGTAACTCTAAGG
>CAIKFN010000042.1 GCA_903826715.1 uncultured Actinomycetes bacterium | reverse complement strand
TGAATCTGACTCTGAGTTACCCCCGAGTCAGGGATGCCTACCTTATCAGCGCGGTCTCTCACCTTGCAAATGCAAGCGATTCCGTCTCTGAGGCAGGACTGACAACACTATCAGGTGCGAACACCCCAAAGTGTCATTTCCGTGCAATTTCAGGGTTTTTTTGAAATTGCAGAAAACTCAGCATTACTTGGGAATTCATATTCCCTGACTGAAGTGCTTAATTCGTTGCTTGAACGTACTCAACAAAAGCGCTCAACGTTGCGATCAAACGCATCTCTTCTATGTCTCTTGCGCGTGCATTAAGTAATTCTTCGGTGCAAACAAGAAACGCAAGGCAACGTGCACGACTAATTGCAACGTTAAGACGATTACGTGAGAACAAGAAGTCTGGACCTCGCGGTGCATCATCAGAGGAAGAAGCTGTCATCGTAAAAAATACAACTGGAGCTTCTTGACCTTGAAACTTATCTACTGTTCCAACTTGCACACCACGAAGTTGGTCATCATGATCAATCATTTCTTTAATTAAATTCACTTGATCATTATATGGAGCAACCACCATAAAGTCGCGTGGCTCTAACTTCCACTGCTCTCCTTTTTGATTCGTCCACTCTGTCCCCAGCATGGAACGAATCTGTGCAGCAACGACGTCTGCTTCAACTTGTGACTCTGTAGAACAGCCTTCGTGTTCAACCTTGAGCCATCTAAGTCCAGTTCCAAAATCTGTTGATTGCAATTCACATGACTGATTGCTTGTAAGTCTTCCTTCGTAAATCTGATCAGAAATGAATTTACAAACATCAGGATGCATTCTCCAAGTTTCAGAAAAGAAAACGCCTTCGTTCTGTGGAATAGTTGCATGATTTTTCAATACATGCTCCAGGACACTTGCTCCAGAACCATTAGGGTGCTCTGCTTTTGAAACCTGTGCAAGCTGAAGTGGGTCTCCAAGGAGAATTAAGTTCCTGGCGGCATTGGTTATGGCAATCGAATCAGCGAGAGAAAGCTGGCCAGCCTCATCAATCACGACTACATCCGCTGGATATGCACGCAAGTCTTGTCGAGCCCACATCCAAGAAGTTCCGGCAATCAAATTAAAGGATGGGTTTTGAAGATCGTCACTTTTCTTGCTGTACCTGACCCCAGTAAGACCACCACCTTCTGGTTTATCGTGCCACCGAAGAATTTTGAGTGATTCAATTTCATTCTCATTTGTAAATAACTCATAGATTGCATTCATAAGATTGTCGATTGCAGCATGCGTAGGAGCAGTGATGCCAACACGCTTTCCCGATTTAATTAACGAATAAATTATTCGAGATCCGCTATACGTCTTCCCAGTTCCTGGAGGTCCTTGAATCGCAACATAACTTTCGTCAAGCTCCCCAGCCCAACGGCACATTTCACTGAGTTCCTCAGTGAATGTCCCATGCTTCGGACCTTTCCCTGATGAGAATTTTGGTGGAGCGCTCGCCAGCAGCGCCAGCGCAACTGGATTTGGCGGATTCACAACAGTTCCATCAAGAATCTGGCCAGCAAGATGAACGAGAACATCCGGTTTAGGTTTTTCAGAAATATACTCATCGATTGTGATTGACGATGGAATAACACCAGATGCATCATGAGGTTCTTTCCACGTCAAAGTGATAGTGCGTGAATTTAAATCGACATCTTTAATGTATGCATATCCATGATCAACACCAATTCCAGCAAACAAAACACTTTTTGTTTTTTTGAAAGAAGAACCAACAGTCTGAGCTGGCCAAGTAAAAACTGCCAGTTTCTTCTCAACCTCCTTCCGAGCATTAAACGATTCAACAGGTGAAATTAGTGACAGGTTTGCAATGAATTCGGGTTTTTCGTATAAAGCACTAAAATCAGATTTACATTCATTGAATTTTGGGGTCGTCACAGCTTTTCGCTCACGCTGCCAATAATTGAGCAAATCTGCAAGTAGCGCTTCAGGTGATGTCTCACCAAATTGCTTCAATCGTTCAACTAGTTCATCCGTCTCAAGCTCATACTCTTCGACTTCAAGAATAGAATCTCGCCATTCAAGTGTGGATGGTCGCTGAACGATGAGCCAGTCGCGCAGTGCTTTCGTTGCTTGTACGTCGTCATTGTTGTATCCAGCAATGCTGTCGAGGATTTTGGCGTCACCGGTCTTCATCCACTCTTCGTACTCAACAACGGCGCCCGCTCCACCTTCAATGTCACCGTGACGAGTGAATCCAGAAAGCTTCTCTAGGTGTTTGAGGCCGTAGGACTCTGTTCCAACTGCGAGTGCATTGCGAGCAACGTTATAAAGGTCGACAAAGAGCCCACCTTCAATGAGGTGTGCGAAGAGCACTTCTGATTCGGTGCCAGCAGTGAGACGCTCGAGTGATGAACGTTCAGTGTGGTTGTAGTGATACACGTGATAATTCGGATACTGCTCTCGACGTTGTGAGAAAAACTCCACAAGATCTTTGATCATCTTCTTTTGCTGCTCAAGGTTGTGCGCCCAGATGGCGTCGTAGCCCCACTCACCCTTTTCGTTAACTAGGTAGAGACCAGACAAGAAGAAGAGTTCATCTTTTGCCGTCCAGAAAGGGTGGCCTTCAAAGTCAAAGAAGATGTCACCTTCATTAGGTTCTGGCATCAAACTAAAGCCGTGACCGTAGACAGGATCTTCAGTTACTTCTACGAGTTCAAACGCTGGAAGGTCATCTGGGTGAGTACGTGACTGAACCTGCAG
>CAIKFN010000041.1 GCA_903826715.1 uncultured Actinomycetes bacterium | reverse complement strand
TTCTTAACTGCTGCTCCCCCAGCGGCTTCAACGCCAATGAGTCGTGCAGAGGTATTTGCGAATCCCGAAAAGATTCCTGCAGCATTAGATCCACCGCCGACACACGCAACAACAAAGTCTGGAGTTGCGACACCGAGCTCAATCATCTGTCTTGATGATTCGTGACCAATGATGCTTTGCATTTCTCGAACCATCCAAGGAAATGGGTGCGGACCCATAACTGATCCGAGGCAGTAATGAGTATCGCTAACACACGTAACCCATTCACGCATTGCTTCGTTCACGGCGTCTTTTAGTGTCTTGCTTCCTGAAGTTACTGGAACGACTGTTGCACCTAGGAGTTCCATGCGAAAGACATTTAGTGATTGACGAACTGTGTCAACTTCACCCATGTAGACAGTGCACTCAAGACCGAGTCGTGCTGCGGCGGTTGCAGTAGCAACACCGTGCTGGCCAGCACCGGTTTCTGCAATTACACGGGTCTTACCCATACGCTTTGTTAGAAGAGTTTGTCCCACGACGTTGTTGATCTTGTGCGAACCGGTGTGTGCCAAGTCTTCACGCTTTGCGTAGACGTTGATGCCGAGTTTTTCTGAAAGTCGAAGTAGTGGTGTCACTGGTGTTGGTCTTCCAGCGAACTGGCGCAGCACCGTGTTGTACTCCTCGATGAACGCAGGATCTGACCAGGCGTCCTTGAATGCGATTTCGAGCTCTAAGCACGCTGGCATGAGAGCTTCAGGAACGAAGCGACCACCGAAGTCACCGAAGCGACCCCGCTCGTCAGGTGCTTGCATGAATGTCTTTGCGTCAGTCACTTACGTCCTCCGGTTGAACAAATGCCTTGTTGGCTTTACTTACAAATTCTTGCACTTTGAGTTGATCCTTTTTTCCGGGTGCAGATTCGCAACCCGAAGAAACATCAACCCCCCAAGCACTCGTACTCGAGACTATGCGCAGAATATTGGAACTATTCAGCCCTCCAGCAGCGATCATTGGGCGCTGAAAATGGTTCTGCTGAACATCGGCCCACGAGTGGTCTTCACCGCTACCTGGAGCTGGGCCATCTATAAGCACAGCGTCGACACGATGCTCATCGAAGTCTTCAATTTCTTCAGTTCCAATCGACATTGCCTTAATGATTGCAACGCCAAGTTTTCGTAGTTCGAAAGCAAGCTCCACGCTGAGTGCTGTGTGAAGCTGAACGCAGTCAAGCTCCACTTGATTGACGAACGAAAGTATCTCAGAATCTGATTGGTCCTTAAACACTCCAACGCGAAGTATCTTGTCTTTGGCGTACGAAGAAATTTCTTGTCCCGTTGTTGCATCAATCTTTCGAGGTGACTTTGCAAATACAAGGCCAATCGCCGATGCACCTGCATCTACTGCGTACGTTGCGTCTTGTACGGACGTGATTCCACATATTTTGATGAACGAAGGAAGAAGATCGAGCTCAACCATTTGAACTCTTTAAAACTGAAGAAAGACCTCTTACGGAAACTTCTGGGTCTGGAGCAGAGGCGAATGTCTCACCAATGAGCACGGCGTCGAATCCTGCACTACTTGCGTTTTGAACATCATGTAGGTCCTTGAGCCCAGATTCACAGACTGAAATGACACTGGAAGGAAGAGAACTGGCAACTCTTGCAGCGCGATCAGTGTCAACTAAAAACGAATGAAGATCACGTTGATTAATGCCAATGATTGTTGCACCAACATCCAATGCTCGTTGTGCTTCAGTTTCATCATGAACTTCAACTAGTGCGTCAAGTCCAACTTGCGTCGCCAGATCGAAATAATCACGTAGTTCACCTTGACTGAGTGCAGCCACGATCAAGAGCACCGCTGATGCACCGATTTCTATGCAGTCAAGTACATCGTTGGCCCCGAGTGTGAAATCTTTTCGAAGAATTGGCACGCTTACAGCGCCTCGAACATCACGTAGGTCAGCAACTGACCCACCGAAGTGCTTTTCATCGGTAAGTACTGAAATCGCACTTGCTCCCCCGGCGACATAACTCTTAGCGAGAGATGCTGCGTCCAGGTCTTCGTTGATCCATCCCTTAGATGGCGAGCGTCGTTTAACTTCAGCAATAACTGCAACATTTGGATTGTTCTTCAGGGCATCACAAAATGACTGACCAGAGTAACGAAGAGATTCGGCGCGCTCTTTCCAGTTACGGGCGTCCTTAGATACTCGTTGCCTGTGAAACTCGACAATGTCGTCTAGATATGTCGCCGCCATTCATCAATTCTACTTGGAGATCAGCGCTCTGAAGT
>CAIKFN010000040.1 GCA_903826715.1 uncultured Actinomycetes bacterium | reverse complement strand
TTCCGTCGTCGCGTCATGGTGTGGAAGAAAGAGTTTGCTCCAAAGCGCCAGCGCCCATACGGTGACGACGCCTGGAAGTAATAGCGCGACGTTTCGACGTGCGCTGCTGAGGGCAACCCCCTCGCTGAAAAGAGAATTGCCCTGGATCGGGGCATCGCCTTGGAAAGTGCTCGTGAGCGAGTTCATGCTCCAACAAACGCAAGTATCAAGAGTCGTTGAGCCCTGGGAGAAATTCCTAAAGGCCTTCCCAACCCCGGCTAAGTGCGCTGATGCCTCACTTGCAGATGTCCTAAAACTCTGGGGCGGGCTTGGCTTTAGCCGCAGAGCTAAAGCACTTCACGAGACATCGAAAATGATTCGTGACCTGCACAAGGGCAAAGTCCCCTCATCGCTCGAAGAGCTCAGGTCACTAAAGGGTGTTGGTGAATACACCGCAAATGCAATTGCGTCCTTTGCCTTTGGCATTCCCGTCGCAATTCTTGACACAAATGTTGGTCGCATTCTTAGCCGTGGGGTAGCGAACAAGACGCTGAACCAGAATGAGGCGAGAGCTCTTGTAAGTGAATTACTTCCAAAAACACAAATAGCGCAGTTCAATCAAGCAATGCTCGATCTCGGTGCACAGTTCTGCAAGTCAAAACCACTTTGTGATCAGTGTCCAGTAGCAACGTCATGCGCGTGGAAACTAAATGGTGGGAGTGACCCGGCGATAAAAAGTGCTGGAGTTTCAAAACCACAGTCAACGTTTAAGGGATCAGATCGACAGGTCCGCGGACGAGTCCTAGCTCAACTAAGAGTTGCGCCAGTGAGCATGACAAAGCTCAGGGGGCTGCTTAGCGAAGTTGAGCCCGTACGGCTACAGAGCGTTGTAGACGGCCTAGTGCACGATGGATTGATTGAGCAACGTGGACGCATGATGCAACTTCACGGCGAATAGTCGGTAGTGTCACTCAGATGAGTCTCAACATTTCAGAATTCAAACAGGTCGTAAGTAATTTCGCCACAGGCGTCGTAGTGATCACCGCAACGACACCAGATGGTCCGGTTGGCTTTACCTGCCAAACGTTTGGCTCGTTATCGCTTGAACCACTACTTGCGTACTTCACTGCCCAGACTGGAGGGTCCTCTTGGCCCCGTATTAAAGGGGCTGAGTCAATTGGGATCAGTATTTTGAGCCAAGGTCAAGAACAACTGGCTGTCCAGTTCGCAGCTAGTGGCATAGATAAGTTCAGTGGCGTCGGGTGCAATGCTGGCCCAGGCGGCGCGCCACTGCTTGACGGCGCTCTTGCCCACGTAGAAGGCACACTCCAGTCAGTCACAACTCACGGTGACCACGAGATAGCGGTACTTGAGGTGACCTACGCAACGATAAATAAAGTTAATAAAGTCAACACCAGTGAAAGTAAGCCATTACTGTACTTTCATGGAACGTTTGGGCTTCCAGCATAAGAGTACGGATGTCATTAAAGTTCGCAGTATGCGAACCATTCTGCTAATCAATGCAATTGGATGTAGCGAATGAAGATGTTCATCGAAATCATCTTGGTACTTCTTTTAATGCTGGGAGTTTCAGTTCTCTTACTTCGAATGAGAAAACTCCGTCGAGATAAATTTCGTAGCGAGCTAAGTGCACTCGATCCGAGACTCGTTGTTCCACCACCACCGCCATACCAAGTTGCTCCAGGTTTTCGTGTGCTGCCAGAAGATGTGAAAGAGATCCAACACCGCATTCCCGAAAAACCAAAGCTTGATACCTCTTCTGATGACTTTGTCTTTAACGACAATCAGGCCGCACCATTGAGTGAAGACGAAATCTTGTCTCACAGAGAACAACAGGTTCGTACTTTGGCACAGTCTTTTGAAAAATCACCACTCAGCTTTACGACTGTTGGATCAATTGTGATCGC
>CAIKFN010000039.1 GCA_903826715.1 uncultured Actinomycetes bacterium | reverse complement strand
TGGATCCGTGTTTTCCCGGACAAGCCAGTAACACAGAAGCCTGCTGAAACTCGTATGGGTTCAGGTAAAGGTAACCCTGAGTTCTGGGTTGCCGTTGTGAAGCCGGGTCGCATCATGTTCGAACTCGGTGGTGTTGATGAGGCACTCGCTCGCCAAGCTATGGAGCGCGCTATTCAGAAACTACCGATTAAGGCAAAGTTCGTTATCCGCCCTGGAACACACGGCGCACCGGAGGTAACCATCTAATGGCAAACACTAAAGAACGCGTAGCGGAGCTTCGACTCCTCGGCGACAAGGAAATGATCGAGCGCCTTAGCGAGTCTCGTCGCGAGTTGTTCAACTTGCGTTTCCAACTCGCTACAGGTCAGCTCGACAACACATCACGTCTAGGAGAGGTTCGTCGCGACATTGCGCGTCTAGCCACTTTTCTTCGTGAGCGCGAAATCGAAGCTGCTGAAGCTTTGGGAGAAGGTAACTAATCATGACTGAAGAAATCAACACCAGTCGCGAAAACCCACGCAAGATCCGTGAGGGAATTGTTGTGTCGGACAAGATGAACTCAACGTTGGTTGTTGCGGTTAACGAGCGTGTTTCACACCCTCGTTACTCCAAGACAGTGCAGCGCACCAAGAAGCTCTACGTCCACGACGAAAAGAACGAAGCCAAGGTTGGCGACAAAGTACGCGTCCAAGAGACTCGTCCACTTTCAAAGCTCAAGCGCTGGCGCCTAACGGAGATTGTGGAGCGTGCACGATGATTCAGCAAGAGTCCCGTCTTAAGGTTGCCGACAACTCAGGTGCGAAGGAAGTTCTTTGCATCCGTGTACTCGGTGGAACACGCCGTCGCTACGCATCAATCGGTGACGTATTTATTGGAACAGTTAAGGATGCAATTCCTGGTGCTGCAGTGAAGAAGGGTGACGTAGTTCGCTGCGTTGTTGTTCGCACCGCAAAGGAATGCCGACGTCCTGACGGTTCGTACATCAAGTTCGACGAAAACGCTGCAGTACTGATCAACGATCAGTTGCAGCCTCGTGGAACACGTATTTTTGGCCCAGTTGGCCGTGAACTACGTGACAAGAAGTTCATGCGAATCATTTCGCTGGCTCCGGAGGTTTTGTAATGAAAATTGTAAAGGGTGACAACGTGCTTGTTCTCAGCGGAAAGTTCCGTGGAGAGCGTGCCGACGTTATTGAAGCTATGCCAGGGAGCAACAAAGTTGTTCTTGACGGCATCAACGTTTCAAAGCGTCACACTAAGCAGACGGGCGCAACAATGCAGGCTGGAATCATCGACAAGATGATGCCACTGCACGTTTCGAACGTTGCTATTTGGTGTGCGGGACACAAGGGCCCAGCCAAGGTTGGATTTAAGGTTGCAGACGGTGTTAAGTCACGTGTTTGCCGTAAGTGTGGAGCAGAACTATGAGCACAACAACTCGTCCACGTCTAAAGGTTGTTTACGACCAGCAGGTCCGTCAGGCCCTAAAGGAAGAACTCGGCCTTAGCAACATCATGCAGGTTCCACGTCTCACAAAGATCGTGCTGAACTCTGGTGTTGGTCGCGCTACCCAGCAAGCATCACTTCTTGAAGGCGCGCAGAAAGACCTCGAGCTCATTACTGGTCAAAAGCCAATCGTGACTCGCGCCAAGAAATCAATCGCGAGCTTCAAGCTTCGTGAAGAGCAGGCCATTGGAACCAAGGTGACACTTCGCGGTGACCGCGCTTGGGAATTCCTTGACCGTCTCATCAGCATCTCAATCCCTCGTATCCGTGACTTCCGTGGCCTTAGCTCTAAGTCATTCGATGGCAAGGGTAACTACACCTTTGGTGTAAATGACCAGTTGATCTTCCCCGAGATTGACTACGACAAAATCGACGCGCCACGTGGTTTCGACATCACGATTGTTACAACGGCCGCGAACGACGAGCAGG
>CAIKFN010000038.1 GCA_903826715.1 uncultured Actinomycetes bacterium | reverse complement strand
GCAGTTATCGCAACCGTGCAGAGCTTTGATGTTTCGAACCTGCTTGGCGATGTCGGAAGACTTGACGGCTACCCAGGCGTTTGGGCTCACACCACGACTACTCCGTACAAAATTGCGGCGATTGGAACTCGTACCGAGCGAAATGACCAAGGCGTGCGTCGAACACTGCACGGCATTGCACTCAACGTTGAAATTGATCTTGCGGGATTTGAAGCAATCGTTCCATGTGGAATTGCTGAACACCCAGTTGCATCGCTTAATTCATTAGGACTTAGCGTTTCCACACAGGACGTTGAAGAACGTCTAGGTGAAGAGTTAGAAAATCTCCTTGGCGGCAGTGCGCAGGTTGCACGAGTTGACCGCAGCGCTTCATCAACGTCAAGTGAGCGACCACTGCTTCGCAGGCTTCGTAAAGCTGGCGTTGATCCAGACGCTGGAATACCTATTCGTTCACGTAAGCCTGAGTGGTTACGAATTGAAGCCCATATGGGAGCTGAATACCAGTCACTACGAACACTCACCGAAGACCTTCGACTCGTTACGGTCTGTGAAGAAGCAGGTTGTCCGAACATCTTTGAATGCTGGGAGAGCGGCACCGCAACGTTCATGGTTAATGGTGAGCGCTGCACCCGTGCGTGTGGCTTTTGTTTGATTGACACGCGTAAGCCGGTGGCACTTGACCCAACAGAGCCAGATCGTGTTGCTGAAGCGGTCGTTCGACTGAAGCTAAAGCACGCGGTAATTACCTGTGTCGCACGTGACGACCTTGCTGACGGTGGAGCGGGAGCAATTGCAGACACGGTGCGTGCCATTCGTGAACGTTCACCGGGTACAGACGTTGAAGTGCTCATTAGTGACCTAAAGGGTGACATGGACGCGCTGCAACTAATCATTGATTCTCGCCCTGACGTCATGAACCACAACATTGAAACAGTTGCTCGACTGCAGCGTGCTGTTCGACCAAGCGCTGGGTACATGCGATCAATGACTGTGCTCGCAAGAAGTGTTGCTGCAGGACTAACAACTAAGTCCGGTCTGATGGTGGGACTCGGTGAGACGCCAGAAGAAGTAGAAGCGACACTCGCAGACTTGTCTGCAGTTGGAGTCTCAATTGCGACCATTGGTCAGTATCTTCGCCCGACGGAGAAGCACTTGCCAGTTTCTCGCTACTGGGAACCAGCGGAGTTTGATGAGCTTGCTCGACGCGGCATGGCATTAGGTCTCAGCCACGTTCAGGCTTCGCCGCTAACGCGCTCTAGTTACCACGCACGTGAAGCGCTGAGTGATGCAACGCCAGTTGGCGTTCCAACTCGTCGCTAATTACCAAATACGAACGCGCTCTTCTTTAGGCATAAAGAGTTCATCGCCTTCAACAACTCCGAAAGCGTCGCAGAATTCGTCAAGATTTTTTACAATCTGGTTGCATCTGAACTCAGCAGGCGAGTGAGGGTCGATTGTGATGAGACGTCGCGCTTCATCAGGGCGAGACTTTCCTCGCCACACTCGTGCCCAGTTAAAGAAGAGTCGCTGTTCGCCGCTTAGATCACTGAGCACTTCTGACTTCTTGCCCTCGAGCGCAATCTTGTAAGCCTTGTAAGCAATCGTGAGACCACCAAGGTCACCAATGTTTTCTCCAATGGTAAGTGCACCATTTACGTGAACATCAGGCGCTGCTTCTGGACGCAGAACGTCGTACTGATCAATGAGTGACTTGGTGCGGTTTTCAAATTCACTGAGGTCTTTTTCGCTCCACCAGTTATTGATGTTTCCGTCACCGTCATACTTTGAGCCCTGGTCATCAAAGCCGTGTCCGACTTCGTGGCCGATTACGGCTCCGATGCCACCGTAGTTAGTGGCGTCATCTGCTTCGAGGTCAAAGAACGGAGCTTGGAGAATTCCAGCAGGGAACACAATGCGGTTCATAACTGGGTTGTAATACGCATTAACTGTCTGTGGAGTCATGCCCCACTCGTCGCGGTCAACTGGCTTTCCAATTTTTGCGAGCATGTAGTCGAGCTCGAACTTTGCGAGCGCGTGCAGATTACCAACGAGGTCGTCAGCTTTAATTTCAAGAGCTGAGTAGTCGCGCCACTTGTCGGGGTAACCAATCATTGGAACAAACTTCGAAAGCTTTACGAGAGCTTTCTCCTTAGTTTCTTCAGTCATCCAGTCAAGGCCCGTAATGCTCTGCTCGTAAGCGACCATGAGGTTGTCAACGAGTTGCAACATACGTTGCTTGGCGGCTGGTGGAAAGTACTTCTCTACGTAGAGTTCACCAATTGCTTCGCCGAGGAATCCCTCGACGAGTGATCCTCCACGACGCCAGCGCTCTTTCATCTCAGGTGTGCCAGAAAGAGTGCGTCCAAAGAAGTCAAAGTTTTCTTCTACAAATGCGCTTGATAAATACGAGGCCGCTTCACTGATGATGTTCCACATCAACCATGACTGCCACGCAGCAGCATTGAAGTTCGACATAAGTGTGCTGAGACCCTCAAAGAAGGGGGGCTGGCGAACAATGAGGGTGTCGAATGCGCCACTAGGGATCTGACTCTTTTCGAGCCACAGTTCCCAGTTGAATGTTCCACTGAGATCTTGCAGCTCAGCAAATGACATCTTGTTGTAGTTAAGTTC
>CAIKFN010000037.1 GCA_903826715.1 uncultured Actinomycetes bacterium | reverse complement strand
GGCCGGTTATCTGCGTAGACGCGTGATTACCGGCTGATCAGCCTGTCACCACCACGAGCACGAAAATAGAAGTCATACATCAATCTTGCCACAGCCAGAGCCTCGTGGCAAGAGAAATTTCCTTGTCTTTTCCTAGAAGGACCAAAAAGGCCACTTTGCACGTCGTTAGACTTATCAAATGGCCGAACACCAAGAATCAGCAACAAATGTAAGCGTTCGTGGAGCAGCTAACCCTGGCCGTGATGTCCAGCGTGTCGGGACAGCTAAATACCTTGGTGAAGACGTCTCAAACATTTATGGCCCAGTCTGGGCGGTACTTGGAAACCTCGGCGACAGCCAGTGCTACCTCGGTGTTCAGCACAAAGTCACCGCAGTCCAAGAAGCAATGTCAAAGCGCATTGCAAGCAACGCCAGTGGGAACAGACTCATCTCCCCCGCATTCACTGTTGGAGTTTCTGACGGACAACTTAACGGGACTCCCCAGATGCGTTTTTCACTCATTGGTCGAGAGCTCGTAAACGATTCAGCTTCAGCACACCTCGCAGCAAATCAGGTCGAAGGTTTTATTGCAGTTGTTGCTTGTGACAAACCACCAGTTGGGACAGTTGCGGCGATTCTCGAGCACAACGTTCCATCAGTAATTCTTTCTGACGGATCTATTAAGCCTGGTATCCGTCCAAGCACCGGCGAACGAATTGACCTCGTCACGGCATTCCAGTTCGCAACTGACACAGACGAGGAGGCCCGCACCGAAGTAACACTCAACGCATGTCCGGGACAAGGCAGTTGCGGCGGAATGTTTACCTACAACACCATGCAGACCTTCATTGGTGTTGTTGGCCTAGAACCACTGCACATGATTGCGCCTTCATCAGATGACCCACGTCGTATTAATCAGTTCCCAGAAGAACTCGTTGACTGTCTCGTAAAGATGACCAGTCGCAACATTCGACCTCGCGACATTGTTACGGCGAAATCACTTCGCAACGCACTAATTGTTTCAATGGCAATGGGTGGATCAACCAACGTGATGCTTCACAGCGTGGAAATTGCTCGTGCCGCTGGACTCAATCTTTGGAAAGACGTCATAAGCCAAGACGAATTCAATGAGCTGTCCCACAAACTCCCAGTGATTGTCAACATGCGTCCCTTCGGTGAATACTCAATGGTTGACGTTGATGCATCAGGTGGTCTTCCTACAGTTGTTAATGAACTTCTTAAGGCTGGATTCCTAGACGGCAGCACGCTCACTTGCACTGGAGAAACTCTTTCAGAACAAGTCACTCGACTTAATCCTCCAGCTGCTGACCATGAAGTGATTTTCTCTGTTGCAAAACCATTCAAAAATACTGGTGGCCTACGACTACTTCGTGGAAACCTCGCACCAGAGGGTGGAGCCATTTTGAAGCTCGCTGGTGTTGAAAGTGGCATCGTTGACGGAATCTTCACCGGTAAAGCTCGAGTATTTAACGGGGAACGTTCTCTCATCAAAGCGCTTGATGAACACCCCGATGACTTCTCAGACAACGACATGGTCGTTATTCGCTACGAAGGCCCACGTGGCGCTCCAGGAATGCCCGAGATGCTCGACCCCACTTCAAAGATCACTTCTCTTTGTCGCAAAAAGGGAATCACCATTGCCCTTATGACCGACGCGCGCTTCTCTGGTGGGTCTGTTGGTCTCGTAATTGGTCACGTAGCCCCAGAGGCGTTGCTTGGTGGTCCTATTGCACTTGTAGAGAACGGTGACTCAATCATCGTTGACGTAAATAACGACCGACTCGACTGCCTGGAACTTAATTCTGGGAAAGTACTAAAGAAGCGCACGAAGGCTTGGCAAGATCAGGTTCGTGCAAACGGTGGTATTCACCCTGCTGCTGCAACAGTTACTCACAGAATGCTTAAGCGAATGCGCTCAAGTGCACTACCAGCACTGCTTGGTGGCGGAATGACGGAGCTGTAGATAATTAGCGACGTGCGCTAACCAGCACGTCTTTTGCAGTGACTTCAAGGTTCACTCGTTCTCCGACTGGAAACTGAGTAGAGATTGAGCTTGAAATGTCAACTCGAACGGTATCGCCACCAACTCCAACTTCGAGTCGGGTGTCAGCACCGCGAAAGCTAGTGTGAGTGACGATTCCAAGCCCAGTGGAGCTCGCAGTAACACTGATGTCTTCGGGGCGAAGAAGAACATCCACATCGTTTACTGACGAGATACCAGCATCATCGCGAATCTTGATACTTTTGTCAAAGACAACTACTTGCTCTCCGCTACGACTTGCCTTAATCCGACTCGTCACACCAACAAACTCGGCCACGAATGCAGTACTAGGTCGCGAATACAACGTAGCGGGAGCAGCGATCTGCTCCGCTTTTCCATTGGACATGACACAAACACGATCAGCCATGGAGAGTGCTTCTTCTTGGTCGTGGGTTACAAATAACGTCGTGATGTTCAGGCGGCGCTGAAGAAAGCGAATTTCGTCTCGAAGCTCTGCGCGGACTTTTGCGTCTAATGCTGAAAGTGGCTCATCAAGCAATAAAACTTGGGGCTCAATAGCAATCGCCCTAGCAAGAGCTACGCGCTGTTGCTGGCCGCCAGAGAGCTGGTGAGGATACTTTGTTGCGTGTGAGCTAAGACCAACGAGTTCTAATAGCTCTCCCGCACGCCTCTTTCGGTCAGTGCCGTTTACTCGTCGAAGTTGCAGACCAAAAGCTACATTGTCGATCGCACTCATGTTCGGAAATAGTGAGTAACTTTGAAAAACCATTCCCATATCGCGTTTCTGCGCTGCAGTAGAAGTTATGTCCACTCCCCCTACATACACTCGACCTTCGGCGGGGGTTTCGAATCCAGCCAGTGTTCGTAGCGCTGTTGTTTTCCCGCACCCCGATGGACCTAGAAGCGCCACAAATTCTCCTGGTGCTACGTCTAGTGAAAAACCGTCGAGTGCGGTGGTCATGCCGAAGCGGCAAACAAGTCCGTCGAGGTGAACGCCGGTTCCTTCGCGTAATGCATCTGTCATTGAACAAGTCCTTTTCTTAAGCGGCGTGAGTGAGAGCGGTCAAGGAAAACAACCAGGGCGAGAAGTGCCCAAGTTCCAAGAAGTGAGAGCATGGCGACCGCCGTTGAAATATGTGGGTCACTCCCCGAGAAGTTCACAATCCACACGGGAAGTGTCTGCCAAAGATCCAAGCTCGCCATTGTGAACTCACCTAACACGAGAGCTAGAGAAAGCACAACCGCAGAAAGTAGGGAACTTCTCAAATTAGGAAGAATGACAAAACGAATTGTTCGTAGCGCTCCTGATCCAAGGGACTTTGCTGCTTCTTCTAAGGTGCGCAAATCAAGCGCATCAAGTCCGGCAGCGAGTGAGCGATACACAAATGGCAGAGCTAAAACTACATACACCAGGGAAAGTAGATATGGTGACGCCTTCAGCCCTAGCGGGGTTGCATCAAGCACGCCCAGAATAAGAACAATCGGAGGAATGACGATTGGAAGAAGTGTAATAATTTCCATGGTCCGCTTCATCCCAGGCAGTCGTAAGTGAACGTAAATTACCGTTGGAACTACGAGCAGCATCAAGATAATCATGGTCACTATTCCTATGCGCGTAGATAGCCAGACAGAACCAGCTAGGCCTGGTTGGCTTGGAATTGCCCTAATGGCACTCCATGTGAAGCCCCCTTGAACGTTTTCTAAAGAAAATTGCAGTGAGGCATAGATAGGGAGCACAAAATAAATCAGTGAGAGCAGCAGAAGCACTGCACGACCTGGCTTTAGTCTTCTCACAGCTGTAGCCATTTTGACGATCGCTTTAACAAGAGTGAATAGCCAATTACTGCAATGAGTAGAACAATAATCATAGAAAATCCAAGTGCATAACCTACGTTTTGCTCAGTCGCTATGACATTTCCGTTGAGGTATGCGCCAATTTGAATTGGGGTCAGAGCAACTGTCCCTCCAGTTAGTGCCTCGGTTGTCGCGTACGCAGAAAAACCACCTGCGAATAAGAGGAACATGCATCCAAGCACTGAAGGCAGTAGCACAGGGATTCCAACTCGACGCCAGTATTGCCAGGGTGACGCTCCTAACCCCTCAGCCGCTTCTCGCCACGAAGGTCGAAGTCCATTGAGAGCAGGAGTTACTACAAGCACCATAAGTGGAATCTGGAAATACATGTAGACAAATGCCACTCCCCAGAGCTTATAAATATTAAAACCGTAGTTCCATGGGTCAAGACCAATCGCATTTAGCCAAGTCGTTGCAAGACCTACCGCTCCAAATGTTGCTACAAACATAAACGCAAGATTTACTCCACCAAAGTTCGCAAGCACACCTGATGCTGTGGCGACAATCCTTTTAAGTGCTCCACTTTTTGATGATGCAATTGCATATGCGATAAGTGTTCCAATAATTCCAGGAATGATTGCGGTCACAACGCCAAGTTTCAAGCTGTTTTCAAATCCAGCGCGGTATTGACCGCCGCTCAAAATCACTTTGATGTTTGAGAATGTGTAATGACCATTGCCCGACTTAAATGCCAATGCGGTAATAACAATTGTTGGCAAACCTAATACAAAAAATACATACATCAGAAAAGGAAGGACTGGGACACTCTTGCGAAATGTTCGCAAGAGTGTCCCAGCGTTCCACTTGTAACCGACACCACCAGCATCAATCATTCGGGGAGAACTCAATTCAGAGATGATGGTGTCAGATTCTTTGCTTAACGCGTACTTATCCGGCTGATCCTGATGAAACTTCAGTTGCCCAGTTCTTTAACACAACTGCAGCAGCATTGGTGAGCTGACTTAGCGATGGAAGTGTCAAAGCACCTGCAGGTGCTGCTGGGAGCCCAGCGAGGTACGTCTTGTTAACAGTTCCATTTTTAGTCATTGCGGCTAGTTCAATTGGACGAGCTTGACCTTGAAGGAACAAGTTCTGACCTTCAGTTGAGTAGAGGTATTCTTCCCAAAGACGAGCAGCTGCTGGGTGTGGTGCGTCGTAGGTAATTGCTTGGGTGTAGTAGGCAGCGTATGAAGCGTCAGTTGGAATAACAACCTTCCAGGTCTTCAATGTTGAAGTGATCTGAGTGTTTAGGTAATCCCACCAAATAAGAATTGGTGTTGCACCCGACACAGCAGTTGCTGGTGATCCGCCTGGAACGTAGTTACCAATCTTGTTCAACTTCGCAAAGAAGTCCACACCAGGCTTGATGTTTGAGTAAGAGCCACCATTTGCAAGTGCAGCAGCCATAACAGCACCAAATGCCGCAGAGGCCTGTGTTGGGTCTCCGTTAATTCCAACCTTACCCTTGTACATTGGGTCAGAGAGTTGAGCGAGTGATGTTGGGCACTTTGTTACCTTTGCTGTGTTACAGCCAATCGCAACGTAGCCGCCGTAGTCGTCAAACCAGTTGCCATTTGCATCTTTTGCTGCAGCTGGAATTTGATTCCATGTTGCGACCTTGTATGGAGACCAGTCTTTTGGATTGTTGAGTGCGTAGCTTGTTCCAACGTCCACAACGTCAGGAGCTGATGAACGGCCCTTGCCCTGTGCGATGGCGGTAATTTCGTTTGCACTTGAGCCTTCTGGGTTGGCGTCATTGATCTTGATGCCGTACTTCTTTGTGAAGTCCTTCATGATGGTGCCGTAATTTGCCCATCCCTTGAGCGGGATTGTAATTACGTTAAGGCTGCCTTCAGCCTTTGCAGCGGCTACAAGTGCATCTTGACCACCACATGACGCTGCTGATGCGCACATTGCCCACTTAGATGAGGCGCTTGCGACACCACTGGTGAGGGCAACCCCAGCAAGTGTGCTTGCCAGCATTCCAGTGGCAATAACTACTTTAAGTTTTTTAACGAACACGTACTTCCTCCTATGTGAACAAACAGGTTGTTTGCTCACAGTGAGAGTACGAATCCAAAGTGAATAAAGGGTGACATCAATGACGAGTCTGGGTGACGATTGAGAAAAACTTAAATTTACTTCGACTGAATGAATAACTACTTAAAAATAAATTTAAGGTCATTAGGCAAGTTGTGGAACCTCAGGCCAACGACCAGGTCGACCAGGTTCCACAAGCATGTCCGTCATTTCACGGCGAGTGTGTTCTTGGCGCCATTGCAACTGTTCATTCGCTCCTTTGTAGAGCAGTGATGCATCATCACTCGTTGTTCGCCATGTTGGATCCTTAACAAGATCGAATAACAATGCGGTGCCGTCAGCGAAATGAACGTAGGCCCATTCTTCAGTCAACGTTGTAGCCAGATTCATCTTCGAAAGTGCACGGTCGAAGGGCCAAGGAGTCTGAGCATTAGGGATGAAGAATGCACGGTAGTCCCATTCATAATGGGCACTTTCACGCCACGGGACATCTTCACCGTCAAGTAGAGGCTTCATCACTCGCCCATCGCACTGGGCAGGAACTTCTACCCCGAGTGCTTCGGCGAGAGTTGGCATGATATCCACATTCTCTGTGAATTTTTCTACGATACGCCCACCACGACCTGGGAACTTTGGGTCACGCCAGAGCCCGAGGATGTTGTAGCTCTGAGGGAAGAATCCAAGTTTTTCTTTCAGACCATGGTCACCTAACTGGTCTCCATGGTCGGCGGTGACAATGATGATGGTTTCATTCCACTCACCTCGCTCTTCAATTGCAGCAAATACTCGGCCGAGTTGTTCGTCAACTTCACTAATCATGCCGTAATACTGCGCGCGCATGTCTCTGACCATTTCACTCGGTGCACTGCTCGCAGGATTCTTTGAGCCACCCTTATGGATGTAGTGACGTTCTTCGTAAGGGACTGGCTCAATGTGCGAAGGAACATTGTCAGGGTCATACATTGTTGAAAATGTTCCTGCAGCGTTATAGGGCGGATGTGGGCGCAGGTAACTGAGGTGCGTAAACCAGGAAGAATCCTGCGTCTTAAGCCAGTCAATAAATTCGTTGGTCAGAAATGTACTAAGTGACATCTCCACCGGTCGTGATGACTCATCTCGGAGTACTTCAATACCATTGTCAACTACGTCGTAGCCATTTTCTCGTAAATAGGCAACCCATGGACCCTGATTGTCAGGAAGTTGGCAACCAACAGAGAAGCCGTCAAGCACTCCGCTGTAGTGAAGTAGTCGCTCGTCATCTTTGCCACTTGCCGACCATGGATCAATCGCCTGATCGGTGTAGCCAAACAACGTTGGGTTGTATCCAGCGAGACGTGCAAGCTTTGCCACATTGTCAAAACTGTTTGATAATGGTGTCCCATTGGCCACAACACGATTATTCATTTGATACGTGCCGGTGTAGAGCGCAGCACGACCAGGAGAGCATGGAGCTGACTGTGAATAGTGCTTCGCAAGTCGCACGCCCTCTCGAGCCAACCTGTCGAGATTCGGAGTCTTTACAAGCGGGTGACCGGCACAGCCCATTGAATCTGCACGAAACTGATCGAGGGTTATGAATAAGACGTTCATGATCGAACTAAGCGAATCATCAAATCGCGATACGACTCAAGAGATGGGCAGTCCACTTCCATTTCCTTTGCAAGGTCGTCCCAGCTACGAAGATCAAGTGCACGCTGAAACCCTGGATGCTGTTCGAAACGACGACATTCCTCGTCACTCATCAGTCCCCCTTGGGCCTTGAGTGTGGCTTTTGAGGTGTCACTTAGTTCGTCGTGATACGAAGGCTCCACAGTGCATCGCCAGCGCTTGGCAGTCACATGCAGCGATACAGGCTGTGAAACCTTTGGTCCAAAAAGTGGGGAAAGCAACCTCGCACCGACAGCTTCATGGTCGTCATCGTCAACTTCCATGTCAAATCGCTCATTTCCCTGCACGTCGGCAGCCAAGTGACCAATATCGTGCAGCAATGATGCAATGACGAGTTCATCATCGGCACCTGCTTTTTGCGCTAGGTGGGCACACTGCAATGAGTGCTCGAGTGACGTCACTCTTTCACCATACGCTTCGTTGCCTTTTGATTCATACAGTGAGAAGATGTCATCAATTGAGTTAATTGTTGTCATACAGGTTTTCCTTCGAAGTCTCCAATGAGTGAGAGACGCACACCATCAAAGTCGCTTGGGCTTTGAAATGCCTTGATCTTTGCTTCGTAATACTTCTCACGTAGGCGTCCCTCACTGGCACCGTTGTAGGTTGGATAGAGTGCCCGGCGGTCTCGCGTCGAATTATTAGGGCCACTGCGGTGTGGTGTTAGTGCATGAAAAAATAATGTTTGACCAGCACGTAGTGGCATTGGTTGCCAGTCCATTGCATCAACAACTTTTGTGGTCAGGCACCCGCGCTCATCTTGATCGAGCTGAACTTGGTGACGTGCACTAACAACATCGAGGCAACCATTCTCAAGCGTTGAGTCATCGACCGCAATCATTACTGAAAGGACTTGGTCAACAAATGGATATGCGGGCTTGTCTTGGTGAGGGCGAAATCCAGCTCCACCGACAAGCTTGTAATTAACTTTTTCTTTGTAGAGATATGCCTCTTCACCAAGTAGCTCTCCGGCGATTTCTGCAACTTTGCTTGATTGCAATAGATAATCAAGGACTGGGGAGAACGGAACGAAGTTTTCAGTTCGTGCCAGTTTTGCGCCAAAGTCAGTCATCTCATGATGGTGAAGAATCTCTGAATCGCTTAGTGAAGCAACACGCTCCACTTCAGCCTGGAGCTCACCAACACTGATAGGGAGCACGTCATCACACAGCAGCCATCCGTTAACTAAGTAGTGCTCACGTTGTTCAGGGGTTAAGTGGCTCATCTGATTATCCTACAAAGCAATTCTTAACTGAAGTCGCCAGAACTGTGAAGAACGAGTGGGGCTTATTTTTTAGCCCGACCCTCATTTTTTTGAAACTGAAGTGGGAGGTGCAAAACCCTTGATTGCTCGTGAAAGTGCCACTTACACGCCCGACCTTCATTCACAGTACTGTGACGTTTTTGGCAGTAACTACATCTATATGACACGACTAAACCTTATCTTTATGAAAAGAATCCGTGACGCTACGGTCGAGTTACCCTCAGTGATCCGAGGCACATCTCGTCTGAGGAACCATCGCCCCACGTGACGTATCGCCACGGCAATTGCTGAAGTTGTGGAATAAGTAGATGGAGCCCCGGGTTATAGTTGCAAATAATTTCCACAATGTCGCCAGGCTTAAGCACTACTGGCTTTGGCAAAGTAACTGGTGCTTGATTATCAAAGTCATAAGGGTTGCTGTCAAGCAGCGTCTGTTGACTCCCAGTTCCTGGATTAAGAATCAGCTGAAGACGCGTTCCAGTTAAATGCATGTGCGCTCCAGCCTGAATTGCTGTCTCATTGACAGTAATTCTTTTGTAACAGGTTGAAACCAAGCTGGCAACTGGATTAAATGGATCCTTGCCACAGAGAAGTAGCAGACCTGATTCAACGTATGAAGCCTTAAGGCTGGTTCGAGCAGCAAGGTCCGCTAGTGCCTTTGTTCTGTCACAGAGATTTCCGGTAACGCCCGATGGGCACGCCAGCTCCACAGGTGCAGCGAACGCCTCACCATACAACGGCTGCAGGGAATTCAGCGAAGCAGGAACAGCCGTTATGAGAACCTTCGATTGATCTGCTGGAACTGTGCCACCTAGCGCTGCAAGCAAGTTGTAATGCACCTGCATCACAATCTCATCGCCTGCATTTATTTTCGTTCCATACCCTGCAGGCCAGACATCAACAGGGCGCCCGGGTGCCCAGCCAGCCAGCGTTGAAGCGATATCTGCGGTTGAAGAGTCTGAAGTCACCCCTCCAAAGCAAGACCAGCCATTGCCATTGTCGTCGAGCTTTTTAGCCGCAGCTAGTGAACTAGCTGCAACTGTCCAAAATAATGCGTGATGAACTAACTGGCGCTGCTGAGGTACAAACTGGACTGAAGTGACGTAAGAATCAATTGGAATCTTAGGATCAATTAGGAAACATCGATAATCATCCTTGCCCCCATTTTGACCAACGGGTTGATGTGGCTTGGTCATCGCTGCCGTATAAACAGTCGCCTGATTAACAATTGTGGTTGTAGAGCCAGGACTTTGTTCGGTTGTGCTTGTTACAGGCAACACACTAACTTTTACACCTGTACTCCAAACAAGTTTTTTATTCGATATAACGCATGTGAATTTCTTACTTGCGTACACAACAGATTGACCTTTTGTGACACACGAAGTGTTCGCGACTGGATGCGTTGCACTTGTCGCAGTTGCGACAGGAAGAATTGCAGAAACAATACTGAGCACCAGTATTGCAAAGGTCGCACGTTTTTTCACTAAAACCTCTTTGTTAATCTTTATATCACCCTATCCGACATATCCGAGACTTCTTTATTATTACTAGAGTTCCTTAACGATTTCCTCTGCGCAAAGTGCAGGGAAATTCAAAGATTGCTCTATCCCAAATCGCTCAGTGAAACTAACGATTCTTGCTTTTGGATATTTGAGTGAAAACAACTTTACGGCCTCATCATCATATTCTCCACAAAGGACTACAACTGGCGTCGTATTGCTACTGGAGCAAATTCCAGAAACAACCTTGCCCTCAAGGCTTCCAAAATCAAACCGACCCTCGCCAGTTACCACTAATCCAGCACTTTGAACCAGAGAGTCGAGCCCAGTTGCTTCAGTAACGATTACGTATCCATCTCGAAGTTCTGCACCCAGAGCAGCGAGTGCCCCACCAATGCCCCCAGCGGCTCCTGTTCCTTCAATGAATTCAACATCGACCTTACATTCGTCTGAATAGAACTTTGAAAGTTGGCTCAGTCGATCCTCAATTATCCAAAGGTCGTCTTCGGCGACACCTTTCTGTTTGGCATACTTAATCGCGCCAGAAAAACTAGCTCGAATGTCTGTAGCCACAACAATGTCAAAGGAGAGTTTTTTGCCTTGAAGAATTTCAAAGCAGCCGCGACCACCATCAGAAGTGGATGATCCGCCGAGACCAATTAATACAGAACTAATACTAAGTTTCTCTGCTTCAAGTAACGCAATGCCTACACCACTGCTTGATGCTTCAATAGCTTCGCGGGATGTTGGTGCCAACTTTGTATAGCCAACAATTTCAGCAGCCTCTAGTACAGCTACACGTTTTTCATTTATCAGACTGATAGTTATCGGTACTGGGTGCATGGTTCCATAAGCGTCAGGAGCCATTATTGAAACAACATCACCTTCAAAGCAATTGCGAAAACCCTCGCCACCGTCAGAAATGAGCCTTGTGGTTACGAGCCAACCACAAGATTCAAGCCCTCTGGCCACCGCTTCATTCATCTGCATGGCATCAGCGCTTCCGCGGAATTTATCCATTGCAACTACTGCGTGTCGCTTGACTACTGAACCAGCAGACCCAGAGTCGCTCATATCAAAATTCTATGTGATGGACGGGATACTCAATAGACTAAATACATGGACCTTCAATTAACTAACCACTGCATACTTATTACTGGCGGCACAGACGGTATTGGCTTGGCGCTCGCCAAAAATTTGATTGACGAAGGAGCGAAAGTTGCTGTTTGTGGAAGAGATGAAGGGCGTCTCGAAAATGCGCGACGATTACTTGGTGAGAACTCACTGTGTTTTAAAGCAGACGTAACTAAGAATCCAGACATTGAAGCATTCATTGACGAGAGCATCAGCAAATTTGGGCGAATTAACGGCCTAGTTAATAATGCCGGTCGAGCAAGTTCTATCCGACTTGCAGATTCAACCGATGCCGACTGGCAAGATGACTTCGACTTGAAGATTCTCTCAACGGTTCGAGCAATTCGCTACGCCACACCACACCTTGAGAAGTCCAATGGTGCAATTATTAACACGCTCTCAAATAGCGCTAGGGCTCCTGGAGCCGGCTCCACACCAACTTCGGCAACAAGAGCAGCGGGACTTACCCTTACCAAGACACTTGCTAACGAACTCGGTCCAAAGGGCATACGAGTAAACGCACTTCTGGTTGGTTTTGTCGCCTCAGGACAGTGGGCTAGAAGGGCTGAAGCTGAAGGAATTTCAGAACAGGACTACTACATAAAAGCAGCGGAGAAGCTACCTATTCCCCTTGGACGCTATGGCCGCTCAGAAGAATTTGCAGACATTGCAACATACTTGTTATCTCCTCGCGCCAGTTACATCACTGGAGTTGGAATAAGTGTCGATGGTGGTCTCTCACCAGTTATTTAACTAGGAACAACAGCTCCTACAGCGAACTGTGGTTATTCAGTGGAAATAACTCGGCGTGCCTTTGAGCGCGCCAAGTACTGAGATCCCGCAACAGAGAGAATCAGTGCAACACCATAGAAAATGTCCTGGACGAAGTTTCCGACTCCAAGCATTGCCAGACCCTGAACACCGGTAACCAAGAAGAAAACCGCAGACACAGTTCCGATTGGATTGAAGTCTCCAATGTCAATGCATGTTGCGCCCAAGAAGGCTGCGGCATATGCCGGGAGCAAATAAACGAGTCCAGCCGAAGGGTTTGTTGTACCTGAAGTTCCAGAGTAAACAATTCCCGCAACGGCGCCAAACATACCTGCAACGGTGAAGGCACCAAAACGAATTCTAGATACGCGTACTCCAGAAAGACGAGCAACTTCCCTGTTCTTTCCAACGAACAAGAGGCGTCGTCCAATTGCGGTGTAGCGGAAAATGTACCAAAGCACCATCATGAGCACCAGGGCATAATAGAACTCGTATGAGATACCAAAGAGGCGACGAATTACGACATCGTTTACTAGCGCTTGTGAAAGGCCAGTCAGAGAAGTTCCACCTGTAATCCATAATCCGATTCCAGAAAGAACAGATCCCATACCCAAAGTTGCAATAAACGAGTCAATCCTCAACTTTAAAATGATCAGAGCATTAAACGCACCTATTGCACCACCTACAAGCACCGCAATGATCATAGAAAAGAGCAGCGAAACATGGTGGTTGACATTCAAAATTCCCATAACTTCTGAGGAGACCACTAGGTTTGCTGCAATCGATAAGTCGAATTCACCAACTCGTAGAACGATAATTAGTCCGAGAGCCAAAATTGCAAGCGTCGAGTTAAGGCCAAACATCCCAGAAAATGTCGTAACTGTTAAAAACGTATGTGGACGAAGGCCACCAAAGATAGCAATTACTATGGCCCAGACGATTAAAAGCCAGACTCGTTCAAGTAAATCCATTCGTGCGTAATTTTTTGATGTAGAACTCTTCTTAATCTTGACTTCCCCATTGTTGCTTTGGGTAGCTAAAGAATCTGATGCGGACATTTCTAACCTTTCTAGACTTATTGAACGTCAACTGAAATTTTGTTTTGACAGGCATAGACAATCTCGTCTTTACCAACAAATTGCTGACCTTCTTTTGCATGTAGTTCGCTCACAATTTTCCCATGACTGAAAACTAAAACACGACTTGCAACTTGTGCCAAAAACTCATGGTCTCCACTTGCGCACAGAACTGCAAGTCCGCTGGAGGCTCGATCAAGAATTACGTCAGCGATGTGACTTCTTGATCCAACATCAACTCCTTGAACTGGTTCGTGCAGCAATAAAATTGATGGCTTAGCAGTGATTCCCTTGGCCATCATTACTCGCTGTGCGTTACCGCCACTTAGCTGCAGAATTTTTGTGTGAGAATTCGGGGCCTTGACCGCATATTCTTTTACAACATCATTTCCACGACCCCAAACACGCTTCCAAGAAATTAACCACGGATTTGTCTTCTGCTCTTTGTCGGTAGCCGTTAAGTTTTCAGCGATTGTCATGTCGCTCCATAGACCCTGAGTATTTCTGTCTCCCGGTACTAGGGCAATTCCAAGCTGGATTGCTTGTGGTGGGGTTAATCGATCGATTCTTATTGTTCCTGACTCAATTGTCAGACTCCCTACTGATCCTTTATCAGCACCAAAAAGTGAATATGGAACAAGTTCATAGCCTGAGCCGACAAGCCCGGTTATACCAACAACTTCTCCTGACGCAAAGTCGAAACTGATTGGTCCAAGGGCACCGTCACCTGAAGACAAGTCTTCGATAAAAATTTTTTTCCTTGATCCTGTTTCAGCGACGTTAGAGACAGCATTGTTTTTTAAATCTTCTGCGGATCGTCCAGCTATCAACGTGAAAAGTTCATCTTTGCTGATGTCTCGTGCTGACTGGTCGGCTACACATTTGCCATCTCGCAGAACTGTAATTTGATCAGCAAAACTGATAATTTCATCAAGATCGTGTGAAACAAATAGGACACTGTAACCACTAGCAACAATGTCTTTAATAACCAATCTAAGAAGTTGCACTTCTTCAACACTAAGAAATGCGGTTAGTTCATCCAAAATAAGCGTTCCAGTTATGCCGCTCTCATCTACAGAGGAGTTGCGGACGTCTGATTCAAGAATCCATACTGCGCGAGCGAGTGCAATGAGCGCACGCGTAACACGTGAACATTCATTGATTTTTCGATAGGGCGAAATTTTTACGCCAAAACGTTCTAAATACTTAGAGACGGTTTTACTTCTCTCGCTCCAGCTGATTTTTAGCTCATTGCTGGAAGAAAAGTCGTTGAGAAGGAAGTTCTCCAAGATGCTGAGTCCATCAATTAGTCCGAGATCTTGGTGGACAATTGAGACTTTCCATAGCTCACTAACACCTCGAGCATCGCTGAGGCTGCACTGAGTTCCATCTACATCCACTGCACCGCTATCGGGTGTGTGATACCCGGCAATCACTTTAACAAGCGTTGACTTTCCACTTCCGTTCGCACCAATAAGTGCACGCACTTCGCCAGGACGAAGCGTAAGGCCGACTCGGTCCAATGCTTTCACGGCACCGAAGTGCTGCGAAACATTGGAAATGGTTACAGTGCTTTGCACTGCTCTGTCCAAGTCGACCCTACGTTCATTTCCTTTTAAGTATTCCCAACTAGAGGGAGGTTACTTTACTCCCCAAACCTTTAAGTAGCCGAGTTGAGCATTTCCGTAACCAGAAGTCAAGTTTGGTGGTACACCAACGTTGTTTGCATTCGCCTTTGTGAAGATGATGAATGGAAGGTGCTCGTTGTATGTAACGCCTACAGACTTAGGCTTAAGCAGGGCGCGAAGGTTGGCGTCAGTGGTTGCGTAACCAGCCCATGCCAAGTCTTCTCCGACGTTCATTTCAAGCGTTCCAGCCTGTACCAACTTCATGGCGTCAGGAGTTCCGTTGAATGATGCAACCTTGACTGAACCTGACTTACCAGCTGCGTTAATACCCGCGATTGCGAGTGCTGCTTCGCCGTCGTAGTTAGGTAGGACGTAGTTGATGGTTGGGTCAGCAGCAATTGCAGCCTGAACTTGAGCAGCGATTCCAATTGTTGGAGATCCCCAGTCAGCTGGCTGAACGTTGATTTCCTTGTACTTTCCGCCAAGTGCATTCACGCGAGCTTCAACAACTGGAGTCATTGAAAGGCTTGGTGGTACTTGCGTAGAAGTAATAACGATCGCGTTAAGCGCACCGTTTGTACTTACAGTTCCCTGGTCAGCTTCTAGCTTTCCGGCAAGTGCGTAGTCAAGTGGAACAACTCCAGATAGGTATGAAGGTGTTGGAACTGAAGGGTCGTCATTGGTTGAACCAATTACAACAATTCCCGCAGCACGTGCCTGGTTAATCTGTGGCACAACGTACCCGGCAGCAACACCTGAAATTAGGTCGATAACTGCAACGTGGTCGGCGATACCCTGAGTAATTCCGGCAGCCCAGCTTGTGACTGAACCGTCAGAAGCCCAAACTTCAGTCTTCTTGAATCCTGCCTTAGCGTTTGCAAGCTTAACGGCATCAGCAAAACCAGCATTGTAAGGAATCGCCAAAAGGTATGGAACGATCATTACAGTCTTGTTCTTTGAAATTGCCTTAGCGTTTACGTTTGCACCTGGTGCAACGAACTTCGGCAATGCTGTGTATTGTGCAAGCTCTTTCTTAGCTGCTGCTACTGCAGCAGAGTCTGAACTAAATGCTGGTGCTGCAACGAGTGATGACAGCATTGTGGCTCCCGCCAACGCTGCGACTACACGCATTGTCATTCCTGTACTTCTTTTCATATGTTCCCCCTGAACAGTTTGTGTTATTGAAATGTATACCATGAAAACGCAGGAAGCAATTCACCGGATCATTTAGGTCTTGCCGGCGAAAATTGGACAGCGCTGATGGCTGATTCTCTTCAAATAAAAGGCTTTTTGAAAGATTCTTCGATGGGGAACACTTGAATTTCTAGATTCACGAAAACTACTTAAGAATTGCATGCAATATTTCTCCTTTGTTTTTCAGGGAAATCTGATGACTCAAGTAAGTATGCTCCAACCCATGACTGAACCGCTGCCTGTTGTCAGCCTCCCAACTGGCGAGCTCGAGGCAGCACTACTCACGCTCAACTGTGAAGCAGTCTTTGTGCAATGGGATTTGAAGTCGCCCGCACCATTAAACAACTTCGACATTGTTGTGCCGCCATATATGAGTTCACCAGAGTTACTTAGGTCTCTAGACGGCGTTAAAGCGCAATTGATTCAAAGTCAATCTGTTGGGTTTGATGGCGTTGCTGAGAATTTACCACCAGGAAATGTGTTCGCAAATGCTGCGTCCGTGCATGAAACATCGACAGCAGAACTCGCGCTGGGCTTGATTCTTGCATCACAACGAGGCATCAAACATTTTATTTTATCTGCGAACCAAGGGACTTGGGCACCAGCACGATACGAAAGCCTTGCCGACCGGACAGTGCTGCTAGTTGGATATGGCGGCGTTTCTCAAGCAGTTGAAGAACGGCTCAAGGGATTCGAGGTCAACATCCTTCGAGTTGCTCGAAACGAGCGAAGCACTTCAAACGGACAGGTTCACTCAATTGACAAATTACACTCGCTATTAATGATTGCTGACATTGTGGTTGTTGCGGTGCCACTTACTGAAGAAACCGAAGAACTTATTAATGAGGAATTTCTTGCAGCGATGAAAGATAACGCACTACTCGTAAATATTTCACGAGGACGCGTTGCATCAACTGATGCACTTATTAAAGAAGCCTCCAGTGGACGTCTACGACTGGCGCTAGACGTAACTGATCCGGAACCGCTTCCAGATGGACACGTTTTGTTTAGTCTTTTGAACGTTCTGATTTCGCCGCACGTTGGCGGTGCCTCAAGTGCCATGTTGCCAAGAATGGCACAACTCATTGCCGCACAAATTAGCCAAATGGCAAAAAAGCAAAACCCACTGAACGTCGTTCTTCGCAGCTAAGTAATTTTGAGGGGCGACACCCGATTGATTCTGTTTACCCGCGTTACAAAACCACGTTTCGATCTGTGTGCTGTGGAAGTAAAATCGCATAGAATGAAGGAAGTTCTTTATCAACTACGGAGGTTGCGATGAAAATTGTAGAAGTTGGACCTCGAGACGGGCTCCAGAATGAAAAGCAAGTTATTTCTACTGAAGACAAGCTCGCCTACATTGAGCTCCTCATCGGAGCAGGGCACAAGCGAATCGAAGCAGTCAGTTTCGCACGACCAGACAGAGTCCCTCAGATGGCAGACGCCGAAGCAGTCATGTCAGGTGTTCAGCGTATTGATGGCGTTAGCTACATTGGCCTCGTAATGAACGAACGCGGCCTAGATCGTGCCCTAGCGACCAAAGTTGACGAAGCAAACATTGTCATTGTCGCCACCGAAACCTTTTCAAATCGCAACCAAAACATGACGATTGCTGAGTCCCTTAAGGGTCTTGAAGCAATGGTCTCTCGAGCAAAGGCTGAAGGCCTCCAAGTCACCACCACAATTGGCGCTTCATTTGGATGCCCTTTTGAAGGTGAAGTTGCAACCTCGCAGGTTACGAGTATTGCCAAGGCCGCAACAGAAATGGGTGTAGATGAAATTGCCATCGCCGACACCATCGGTGTTGGAACACCAAAAGATGTTCGCCGTATTGTCACAGCTGTGAAAGAAGTCACATCGTTGCCGCTTCGACTTCACCTGCACAACACACGAAACACTGGCTACGCCAACGCTTTTGCGGGATACGAAGCTGGTGTGATTTCATTTGACTCAAGTTCAGGTGGGATTGGTGGCTGTCCTTTCGCTCCTGCAGCAACTGGAAACATCGCTACTGAAGATCTCACCTACCTATTTGAACGCAGTGGCATCGAGGTTGGTCTCGACTTTGCTCGACTTACAGAAGCGGCTCAATTCATTACCGAGAAGCTCGGAATAGTCACGCCTGCGCTACTGGGTCGAGCAGGCTGGTTCCCGGCACCTGAGCACACTCGCTAAGAAACAGTTGGCTTATACGACGGACGCTGCGATTCAAAAGCAGCAATTAATTCGTCAGAATCAAGTGTCAGTGCGATCTCGTCGTAGCCATTGAGTATGCGCCATCGTGTGTTCTCATCAATTTCGAATATTGCGCTAAAACTCTTGCCCGCACGTACTTCACGATTCTCAAGATCAACCACCACTGAAGCTCCTTGATTCGCATCAAGATAGTCCCAAAGTTCGTTGACCTTCTGCTCGTCAAGCAACACTGCGAGCAGACCTGACTTCCCGGCGTTTGTTCGAAAGATGTCACCAAAGCGTGGTGCAATGACTGCACGGATTCCGTAATTCTGTAATGCCCATACCGCAGCTTCTCTTGATGAACCAATTCCGAAGTCTGGCCCAGCAATAAGAACTGTTGCCTTTTCGTATATCGGGCGGTTCAAAATGAAATCATCATCTGCTCGCCACGAGGCAAAGAGCGCACCATCAAAACCTGTCTTGGTCAAAATTTTCAAAAACTTTGATGGAAGAATTTGATCAGTGTCAACGTTGTTTCTGCGAAGTGGGATGCCAATTCCCTCATGAACAATAAATTTCTCCACTAGTTCACTCCTGCAAGATTCTTCGGATCGCAGAATTTGCCCGCAACAGCTGACGCCGCGGCAACCGCTGGTGAAACGAGGTGGGTACGTGCTCCAGGACCCTGTCGACCTTCAAAGTTCCTATTGGACGTTGATGCGGTGCGTTGTCCAGGCCCTGCAATGTCTGGATTCATCCCGAGGCACATTGAGCACCCAGCTCCTCGCCATTCAGCTCCAGCGGCTAAGAAAATCTTGTCGAGGCCTTCACGCTCAGCTTCTTCTTTAACAGCAATTGAGCCTGGCACCACGAGAAGCTGAACACTGCTCGCGACTTTTCTGCCTCGAAGAACATCAGCAGCAATTCGTAAATCTTCAATTCGGCTATTGGTACAAGACCCAATGAACGCAATGTCAATAGGAATCTCGCTCATAGGAGTTCCCGGCTCTAGTCCCATGTACTGCATGGCACGCTGCGCTGCTGTTCGATCACTCGAGTCCGAGAAGCTTTCAAGAGTTGGTACTGCAGAATTCAGAGCCACGCCTTGGCTTGGATTTGTTCCCCACGTTACGAAGGGAGAAACCTTTGAGGCATCGAATTCAACTACCTGGTCAAATTCAGCACCTTCATCAGTGCAGAGTGAACTCCAGTAGGCAACAGCTGCGTCCCAGTCACTGCCCTTAGGCGAGTACTCTCGTCCGCGAAGATACTCAATTGTCTTTTCGTCCGGTGCCACGAGCCCTGCTCGTGCACCCCATTCAATTGACATATTGCAAAGTGACATTCGAGCTTCTATCGAAAGGTTGCGAATTGCTTCACCTCGAAACTCAACAACGTGACCCTGACCGCCACCGGTGCCCACGTGAGAAATAAGCGCAAGAGCTAAATCCTTTGACGACACACCAGCGCCAAGAGCACCTGAGACGTTTACCGCCATGGTCTTAGGTTTGCGCTGCGGCAAGGTTTGAGTAGCGAGCACGTGCTCTACCTCACTTGTTCCAATACCAAACGCCAGCGCCCCCAGGGCCCCGTGAGTACTCGTGTGGCTGTCGCCACACACAATGGTCATTCCAGGCTGCGTGAGGCCGGTTTCTGGCCCAATGACGTGAACAATCCCCTGGCCTTTCTGGCCGATTTGGAAGAGCTTTATGCCAAATTCTTCGCAGTTGTTGCGTAGTGCTTCAACTTGCTTGCGGCTAGTGGCGTCTTTCAGCTCCAGTGTGTCGGTTGGAACATTGTGGTCCTCAACAGCAATCGTCAGGTCGCTTCGTCGAAGTGTTCGCCCAGATTCACGAAGTCCATCGAATGCCTGAGGACTCGAAACTTCGTGAACAAAATGAAGATCAATGAAAAGTAGATCGGGCTGATCATTTCCGCGCTCAATGACTTGGCTCTGCCAAATCTTTTCCACCATTGTGCGTGGTCCCATGCTGGCTAACTCTTATCGAGAGCCGTATGCGTCAAAACCCGCAATTACTTGTGACTCAGAAATTACTTCGGCGTACTTAGCTTGTAAGTCGTACAAATTAGATTCGTGTGGTCCTGGGGCTCGGTCGCCACACGCATCGCGAACCACCATTGGGATGAATCCGTTTTGTAGCGCATCAAGTCCAGTTGCTCGAATACATCCACTCGTTGAAACGCCAATGATTGCGAGCGTGTCAACGCCGAGTCCTCGAAGCGTCGAGCTGAGTGAGGTGCCAAAGAATGCACTCGCATACTGCTTGACAATGACGAGTTCATTGTCGAGTGGTGCAACTTCTGGCATAAACCGGTTCATTGGATTGTCGCCAATCAATGTTTTTAGCGCTGGAATCTTTCGAATGAATACCGCACCATCAACCGCATCAGGACCGAAAATTACTCGGGTATGAATAACGGGAACGTTGTTCTTTCTCGCAGCAGCAATAACTCGTGCAGAAGACTCAAGACAGTCTCGAGATGGCAAATACATAGGGCTGCTTGGATCAAAATATGCCAACATCAGGTCGATGGAGACCAGGGCTGGCTTATTGCCAAACCCTAGTCCCCCACCAAAACCTTCATCAATCTTTTCCATTCGTATCTAAATCAGATACGAATTGGAGGCTGTGGAGCAGGTAGTCCTGTCTCTTCCAAGCAACGCTCAAGGATTGTTGCAAGTGGCGGCCCCATGTTGAACGTAGGAAGTGGCGTTGGACGCCCCTTACTCATCTCAGCACGAAGCTTGTCGGTTCCTGCAGCGTCAACGTGTCCGTCGCTCGTTACAACAACGCCGTAGCCCTTGGCTCCGTCGTCAGTAACAAGTCCACGTCGAACTTCGAGAGCAACGAGTTCAGGATCACGCTTAAGCGCGTCTCCCCAACCGCCACCACCCCAAGTAACGAAGTGAAGTACGTCGCCCTTGTTGACTGGAACGTCAATAACCTTGCTCGCGATTACTTCGCGGGTTCCGTCTGCACGGTCAATCCACTTAGTTCCACGTGCGCCTGGTTCTCCACCGTTAACACCCCATGGGTATGTCAACCAGCGGTCGTCGTGAATTGCGATAGTTCCTGGTTCTAGGAATCTGTACGCAACGTCCACTCCGTTACCACCACGGTGAAGACCAGCTCCACCAGTGTCACTTACGGTCTCCCACTTTTCAATACGTAGTGGGTAATACGACTCAAGGTATTCACACGGAATGTTAACGAATGATGGCCACAGTGAGTGTCCGTCAGGTCCGTCACCAATTGGTCGTCCAGGAATTCCACCGAAGCCAATTGAGTAGAGCTGGAACCATTCACCCTTGCGGTCACCCTCTGTGTAGTTACCAGAGAACATGAAGTGAGGTGAAGATGAGAATCCAGCTGCGTTCAACAGGTCTGGGTTGGTCTGTCCAAGTAGTCCACCGAAGAGGTCGAATACTCGACCAATACCGTGGTTACGTGCGTTCAGCGCCGCTGGGTATTTTGGCTTCCAGAATGAGTCGTCAGGAATGATGACGTCAACAAGTGGGTAGAAACCGTCGTTCCACAGAATCTGTGGGTCAGCAACAGTAATCATGTAGATTCCAAAGAACATACGTACAAGGTTTTCATTGATGTAGTAGTTAATTGGTCCCTGCGCTTGTGGACTTGAACCTGAGAAGTCAAGGGTCACCTTGTCGCCAACGCGAGTAAGGCTGAGCTTGAGTTCGTATGGTCCGTATCCAACACCATCGTCACAGATGTAGTCGGTGAACTGGAGTGTCTCGTTTTCCTTGAAGACCATTGCAAGAAGTGCCTTCATGGCGCGGTAGTTACGGTCCATGAGAGCCTCAAGAGCAGATGTGTAGACATCAGCACCGAATCGCTCACAAAGCTCAACTACACGACGACCAGCAGTACGACAAGCAGCGACTAGACCGTTAAGGTCAGCGCGGTTCCAGTCGGGCTTTCGAACCTGGTTCAAGATAATGCGTAGTGCATCTTCAGCCAGCACACCCTTGTTGTAAAGCTTGAATGGTGGGATGACCACACCTTCTTCGAAGATGGTGCGTGCGTCAGTAGGCATTGATGCTGGAGTCTTTCCACCAACGTCAGACATGTGTCCGAACATTGAAGACCAACCAACGATGCGACCTTCGAAGAAGATCGGCATAACAATGAGCCAGTCGTTGGCGTGACTAATAGCTGCACCACAGGCGTAAGGGTCAGACGTAAGAAGAACGTCCCCCTCTTCAATGGTGCCATCAAAGTTTGCCAAGAAGTCTGGAATGGAGAGTCCGAACTGACCTACAACCATCTTTCCTTCTGGGTCACCAATGAGTGGGAATTCGTCGTGCTGCTCACGAATTCCTGGTGACAACGCTGTACGGAAGAGAACTTCGTCCATCTCATAACGAGCGTGACGAAGAGCGTTCTCCACTAGGTCCAAAGTAATTACATCGACATCCACTGACTTCAGTGGTGTTGTTGCTGTTTCAATTAAATGTGCCATTTTGTATAGCCCCTTTACTTAGTTCTTGCTTGTTGGTCGGATAAGAAGACTGCCGCTCGCGTGAACGGTTGCTGCGTGGTCAGAAAGGATCAATGTTGTTGAGTCCATTTCAGTAACAATGGCAGGTCCAGTAATCACGTTGTTCGCAAGGAGCTTCGTGCGGTCATAAACCTTGGCCATTGTTGATGCACCATCAATCCAAACATCAGATTCAAAAGTGAATGCTGCTGAAGGATCAGTTCCACCTTCTGGCAATGTTGGCGAAGCAACATCAGGTCGTGGAGCGCTTGCAGTTGCTCGAACTGTTACGAGCTCGTGCTCATTCTTTAGAAGGAATGAGAAGAGACGTTCGTGCTCAGCATCGAATGCATCGCTAAGTGACTTGAGTCCAGCGCCCTTGCCGTCAAACTTCGAAATGTCAATAACAATTGGAATTTCGAAACCTTGACCGTGGTAGCGAAGGTCTGCAGAGTAAACCAGCGTGTGGTCCTTCTGTGGAATTCCTTCAGCTAGCAAAGAAGCACTTGCGTTAGCTGCAAGTTCGTCCAGCAGACCCTTAAGCATGACGTCGTCTAGCTCGTGGAAACTGCGAATCAGCGTACGAACTGATTCGTCACGAAGACTTGTCGTTGCGTCACCGTAAGCGCAGAGCACACCAGGTGATGGTGGAATGATTACAGGCCATGCACCAGTGAGTCGACCAATCGCATTGGCGTGAAGTGGACCCGCACCACCGAAGGCTACGAGTGCAAAGTCACGTGGGTCGAATCCCTGCTGAACAGATACGAGGCGAAGCGCGCCGAACATGTTTTCGTTAACAATGTCAATGATTCCAGAAGCAGCTGCTTCAATCGATCCAAGGCTTGTCGCCTCCATGATTGACTTCACTGCACTTCGTGATGCTTCACGGTCAAGCTTAATTTCTCCACCAGCAAGTTCTGTTGGAAGGTAACCAAGTACCACGTTGGCGTCAGTAACAGTTGGCTCAGTGCCACCCTTACCGTAAGCAGCTGGTCCAGGGGATGCACCAGCACTCTGAGGACCAACACGTAGAGCTTGAGTAAGAAGTGGAACGTGCGCGATTGATCCTCCACCTGCACCCACGGTGCGAACGTCAACTGAAGTCGCACGTACGGTGAGGTCACCAACTGTTGTTTCACGACCAATTCGTGGAGTCAAGTTCTGCACGAGAGCAACGTCTGTTGACGTTCCACCCATGTCGAATGTGAGGAAGTCTTTGTAACCAGCCTGCTCAGCAACCCAAGCAGCACCAATAACTCCACCAGCAGGACCCGACATCATCACTGATACTGGGTTGTCTCCAGCGGTACGAGCTGAAATAAGTCCTCCGTCACTCTTCAAAATGAAGAGCTTGCCCTTTACACCCGCGTCAGTAAGTTGCGCTTCAAGGTGGCGCATGTACTTATTGACTTGTGGCTGTACATAAGCATTAGCCACGGTAGTAATGGTTCGCTCGTATTCACGAAGTTCAGGAAGAACGTCAGAAGAAAGTGACACTGCAATGCCTGGAAGTTCTTCAGCAGCAAGCTCACCAATTCGCTTTTCGTGAGCATCATTTGTGTATGAGTTAATAAGGCTCACACTCAATGCTTCGATGCCTTGGCTCTTTAGCTTACGTAGTTGCTTTCGTACGTCTTCTTCGTCAAGGGCAGTAACTACTTCGCCCTTGGCACCAATGCGCTCTTTAACTTCGACAGTGTCTTCAAGTGATGCGAGTGGCTCTGGCTTTGGCCAAATGATCCAACCAGCAAGTCCACCAGGAACAAAGGAACGAGCAATCTGAAGTACTTGGCGGAAACCTTCTGTCGTCACAAGACCAACTCGGGCACCCTTCCCTTCGAGAATCGCGTTAGTTGCAACAGTTGTTCCGTGAAGAACGTCACTGATCTCGTCAAGTGTGATTCCAGCAAGCCCACATGCCTGCTCGATTCCACGCACAACACCAATTGATTGATCTTCTGGTGTAGAGGAAGTCTTAGCGCGATACGTCGCACCAGATTTCTCATCCACTAACAAAATGTCGGTGAATGTTCCACCAACATCTACTCCGAGCCGATACGCCATTTCTATTCCCCTTAAATAATGCCTGCAGATTGCAATGTTGACATTATGTCATCATCGAGACCTAGCACGCCCTGATAAATTTCCTTGTTGTGTTCCCCTAGTTTTGGTCCTACATGCCGGACTGTCCCTGGGGTATCAGACAGACGCGGAAATACATTTTGCATTGCAAACTCACCGAGTTCAGGATGCGCTAGACGCACAATGGCGTCACGAGCAGCAAAGTGTGGGTCGGCAAACATGTCCTTGGCGCGGAAAATTCTTCCTGCCGGCACCCCACCATCACTAAGAATTTTTAACAGATCGTCGCCAGTAAAGCCGACGCTCCATTTGGCAATAATGAGGTCGAGCTCTTCCATGTGAGCACCGCGAGCACTGTGAGATCCGTAACGCTCATCAGTTGAGAGTTCTGGTTGCCCCATTACAGCCGCGAGGCGATTGAAAACGTTGTCTCCGTTTCCAGCGATAAGGATCATCTCGCCATCAAGCGTTGGATAGACATTGCTTGGAGAGACGTTCGGAAGAACCGTTCCTGTGCGCTCACGCTGGTACCCAGCAATTTGCCATTCAGGAAGTAGTGACTCCATAAGTGCAAGAACTGCTTCATAAATAGCTGAGTCAACAACTTGCCCTTTGCCAGTTCTGCCAACGTTGTGAAGTGCCACGAGAGTTCCCAGTGCTGCAAATGTTGCAGCAAGCGAGTCTCCTAGTGAAACACCTGCACGAGCTGGAGGACTATTGGGGTCGCCAGTCACATAACGAATTCCACCCATGGCTTCACCAATTGCGCCGTAACCCGCTTGTGAAGCGTAGGGTCCGGTCTGGCCATAACCAGAAACACGAGTGATGATCAACCTTGGATTAATTGCCCAAAGTTCATCTGGAGAAAGCCCCCATTTCTCTAATGTTCCAGGACGGAAATTTTCAATTAAAACGTCAGCCGATGCAACTAGTTGCTTTATTAAGTCCTGGCCCTCATTCGTGCGAAGGTTTGCGGTAACTGATTTTTTGTTTCGAGCGACTACCGGCCACCAAAGTGAAATTCCATATGGCTTCTCACGACCCCACTGACGCATTGGGTCACCAGTAGCTGGGTCCTCAACCTTAATGATCTCAGCGCCAAAGTCACCGAGCAACTGCCCACAGAAAGGACCAGCGAGTAATTGTCCCATCTCAATTACACGAATATCATCTAATGGGAGTGTGCCCTTTTCAGCCATTTGCGCTCTCTTTCGTATACAAAATTAAAAAATGTCGACTTACAATTCCAGTAAGCGTTGAATATAGTGCTTTAACTCAGATCTAGCAACCTCACCTGTGCCAGATTACATACAATTCAGTTAGGAGGTCCAGAACCATATACTGGCTTTAAATGAAAGACGACAAAATCCAAGCATCCGAAGAAAACACGGTCGACAACATCTATCAGGCAATTCGCAATCAAATCCTCACTGGCACGTTAGAAGCAGGCCAGTGGCTGAGAGAGGTTGAGATAGGAGATTCCTTTGGGGTCAGCCGAACTCCGGTCCGAGAGGCTCTGCGACTACTCGCCTCCGAAGGTATGGTGGCCCACGAACGTAACCGTGGGGTTCAAGTTCAAAGCTGGACAATCGAAGAC
The DNA here is from genome assembly GCA_903826715.1 of uncultured Actinomycetes bacterium. Lineage (GTDB taxonomy): Bacteria > Actinomycetota > Acidimicrobiia > Acidimicrobiales > RAAP-2 > RAAP-2. The sequence continues at coordinate 15,321 of CAIKFN010000037.1, read as the reverse complement.
CTCAATGAGGTCTACAACTTACGATCACTGCTTGAGCCGTGGGGCTACAAATTAGCTGCCGAAAATGGAACTGCAGATCTTGTCGAACTAGAAGAACTCGCCTGTGCCATGGATGAAGAAGCCCTGAAAACAACATTTAACATCCAGCGAATCACTGAACTGAACAATCATTTTCATAGTTCAATTCTTCGGTGTTCCGGTAACCAGCGACTTTGTCAATTGGTTGAAACAATAGTTCAAGTCCCTTTTGTTTACAGAAACTTTGCTTCGTTTGATGAAAGCGACTTTAAAAGAAGTTTCGCTCAACATCACGAGATAGTGGAATCTTTGCGAGCTCGCGATGGTGAGTGGGCCGAATCAGCAATGCGTGCACACTTACATGGTTCGTGGAAATCAACGGTCCGAAAGCAGGCTTGGAGCCAACCTCGCAGCTCAAACTAGAAATTCTCTTCAATTCGGTGACTAGTGAGCGACTGACGGAGATTCGTCGTGCTGGCCAAGGTGATGGCGGTCAATATTCGCCATTGCGTAAAACGCAACAGCCGCAATAAATACCATCAAAGAACCGAAGCGCAGTGCAAGATCGAAGCCATGTACGCTTGCCGCATTTTGTAGTGCGGTTTTGCTTGAGAAGAGGTTGCTTGGGTGGTGAAGCTGTCCGGCAATAAATGCCGTAGCGCTCGAGACAACAATTGTGTTTTGAATTGCCGTTCCAAAAGATCCACCCAACTGCTGTGCAGTGGAAAGTACCGCGGATGCCGCACCAGTGTCTTGAGGTTGAATGTTAAATAACGCCGTAGACGAAACGGATACGAAAACCATTCCCACACCGAGTGCCGCAATAATCATTGCGGGCATTACGTGTCCAACGTATGAACTGTCGGGCTTGATTAGTGATAGATAGAAGAGTCCGGCGCTACCCATCAGCGCACCAATTGTTGCAAGAAGACGTGGGCCGTACTTTGGCAATAATTTACCAACTGATGCAGCCGAGATAATTACTGAGAGTGAGAACGGCAAGAAAAGAAGTCCACTCTTTAGAGGACTGAATCCGTGAATACGTTGGAAGAAGAATGTCAGCCACAAGAACATTCCAAAGAGCCCGAGACCAATAAAAAGCTGGGACACATACGCACCCGCACGAACACGGTTAGTTAGAAGTCGAAGCGGTAGCAGTGGCTGCTTGACTCGACTTTCGAGAATAAAGAAAATGACCAGTAGTCCCCCACCTAGTGCCATGTATGGCCACGCAGAAGTTGAACCCCATCCATCAATCGCAGCTTTTGAGACTCCATAGACAACACTCAACATTCCTGCAGTTGCAGTAAGTGCACCCGGAACGTCATAGTGAGGGTGACCTTCGACTTTGGATTCTTTAACATTTGGAATTGCTAGAAATAATGCAATCAGTGCCATTGGTGTGTTTACGAACATGCACCAGCGCCATGAAAGATACTGAGTAAGTAGTCCTCCAGCAATTAGACCAATCGCAGCCCCAACACCCGAAAGTGCTCCGTATACGGCAAATGCCTTCGCACGTTCTTTTGAATCAGTGAAGGTAACAGAAATAAGTGAAAGCGCCGCAGGCGACAAGAGCGCACCAAAGAGTCCTTGTAGGGCGCGGGCGCTAAAGAGCATCCCTTCAGACTGTGCAAGCCCTCCAAGCAGTGACGCGAATGCGAATCCAAGAAGACCAATGAGAAATGCTTTCTTTCTTCCCATGTAGTCGCCAATTCGTCCACCAAGAAGTAAAAACCCACCAAAGGTCAGTGTGTACGAAGTGATCGCCCACTGATAATCCTTAGGCGCAATTGAAAGACCACCAAGTGATTTTGGTAGCGCAGCATGAGGTAGGGCAACATTTACAATGGAGCTGTCAAGCACGACCATCAAAGTGGCAATACCAATCACTACGAGCGCAAACCAACGTCGTGGATCTTGAATATCTGCGTGAATAACGTTATTTACAGGTGAATCGGTCATTTAAAATTCCTTGAAAGAGTTGTAACAACCCTAATTGTTTTCAAAGAGACTGAGACGCTCTAGATACTGTGAGGTGTCAGCCAAGTTGTCTTGGGATCCGAAGCCATAATTGGGGCAATCGCCTCCATCATTCCAGACTCAATTCGCCAAGCCATGTAAGCAGCTTGATCTTCTTTTTTCTCCCACTTTTCAATGAGGACAATTGTGTCAGGGTTTTCAGCATCTGTGAATACTTCCACTGAGATGCAACCTTTGAATGCACGAGTATCTGCGAGGCTGTCTGCGAGTCCTGCGAGAAGAAAAACTCCAGTTTCAGGCAGGCAGTTAAATGTGAGAGTCATTGATTCCATGTGATGAGTCTTTCTTCTGAGTATTTAATAACTTTGTTTACTACAGAATTGAGTCGAGAGACTCATATCCAGTGGCAATTCTCTGCCATGGATAGTGATCTTCAACTAAATCAGCAATTCGAAGTAAGTCATAGTCGCAGTAAGGAGGGGCCGTAATCTGAATTCCAAAAGGCAGCCCAGACGGCAACGTCCCCATGGGGATAGAAATTGCTGGATTACCTGTCACATTTTGTACAGCGGTCGAATACACCTCTGGAGGGAGTCCAGTGACTTCAGCATGTTCATTGAGTCGACCATCAGCGAGCCAGCCTTCGCTGGCGACTGTTGGCGTTATGAGTAGCGCAGAGTTTCCAAGCAACTCACTTAATTGTCTCGAATAGTCAAGTCTCCGTCTACGTGCTTCTTGATATTGGTCAACGGTTACATCGAGGCCAACGCCAAGGAACTGCTGTGAAGACCTGTGAAATAGCTGCATGTTCTCTTTCACCCACTGCCGGCCAAGTGAAGCAACATGGTCACAAGGAGCAATGGTGAACCAGTCGAGGTCGGGCAGTCCCCCAGTGAAGAAATCATTTGCGTCACGCCATTCAAGAGGCAACTTCAACAAACCACTGAGCGCTTGTGCCGCATTTTGAAGTGCCGAAAGCACACCAGCGGGTAACGGACCAAGGGGTGAAGTTCGCTCAGCCACTATCAATTTTGTATAGGTGTTCTGTTGAGTAGTTAGCTCACGCACCATTGAGTGACGTGGCGACGATGGGTCTCCCGCAACTGAGCCAACAATCACGTCGAGGAGAAGTTTTAAGTCATCAGTTGAAGTCGCAAATGGCCCATCAGTAGATAAGTCAATCCAATCAGGAACTGGCCAGCGCCCAACCAAGCCATTCGTTGGCTTGATCCCAACGAGGCCACAAAGTGACGAAGGGATTCGTATAGATCCACCTCCGTCGGTCGCAGTTCCAATAGCTACAGCGCCAGAAGCCACAAGCGCAGCTGAGCCACCGCTAGAGCCACCAGTTGAGAACTTCTGATTCCAAGGATTTGTCGTTGCCCCAGTGAGCAGATTTGACGTAAAGCCTTCAATTGCAAATTCCGGGAGTGTTGTCTTCACAATCCCTATTGCTCCTGCATCAAAGAGGCGCTGCGGTACGACTCCATTGGCTTTAGCAGGTGCCACATTGTCAAGCGCGACTGAGCCCTTTTTCGTCGGGTGACCTTTCCAGTCTTCCAGGTCTTTTATCCCAACAGGGAGACCTCCAAGGGGACCACTTGCGTAAATCCCTTTATCAAATTGTTCTGCATCTTTGAGAGCAGATTCATATGAGAATTCGCAAACAGCATTGAGCTCACTTGCATCAAGACGCCGAATTGTTTCTTCAATAAGCGCAGTGGAGGTTAACTTCTTCTCACTGATTGCTTTGGCTAGTAGGCGTATTGGTCCAGGGTTCTTTTGGCTCATGGCAGGTTACATTGCACAAAGCAGTTCGAAAATAACATGAGATGCCGCGATCCCTGTTATTTCTGCGTGGTCATAAGCTGGCGCAACTTCAACGACATCAGCACCAACAATGTTGAGAGTTTTAAACGAGCGAATAATGGCAAGCAGTTCTCTACTCGTGAGACCACCCGCCTCTGGAGTTCCTGTTCCTGGAGCATGTGCTGGATCCAGAACATCAATATCAATTGATACGTAGACCGGACGGTTCTCAACTCGAGCATGAATCTTTTCAATTGCCCCAAGTAGACCAATGTCCTCGAACTCAATTGAAGAAAAGATCTCAAAGCCAAGGTCAGCATCTTGGCTGAGGTCCTTCGATGAGTAGAGCGGTCCTCTAATGCCTACGTGCATCGACCCTTCACGGTCTATCAGGCCTTCTTCTGAAGCACGACGAAACGGTGTGCCATGTGTGTACTCAGCGCCGAAGTAGGTATCCCATGTATCGAGGTGTGCATCAAAGTGAATAACACTGATTGGGCCGTGCTTTGCAGCCATAGTCCGAAGAAGTGGCAATGCAATTGTGTGGTCGCCACCGATTGAAATTATTCGCTTGGCACGCTCGTGAACGTCACGACTGCCTCGCTCGATGTCTGAAATTGCTTCTTGTAAATCAAATGGATTTACCGCAATGTCGCCTGCATCGGCAACTTGATACTTCTCAAATGGAGATACCCCTACCGCTGGGTTGTATGGACGAAGTAGTCGAGAAGATTCACGGACGTGCTGTGGACCGAACCTCGCACCTGGTCGGTAACTAACGCCAGTGTCAAAAGGGATCCCAATTATTGCGAGATCAATGTCACTGACATCATCAATTTCTGGGAGTCGAGCGAATGTTGCTGGTCCTGCGTAGCGAGGAACTTTGGTGGCGTCTACTTGACCGACTTTGCCGTTTACGACAATCCTTGGCGTGTCTTTTTTGCTCACAGTACTCCTTAAGTTCCTAAGAAGAATCTAGACGAGGAAAGTCGGATCAACGCTTAAGTGCTCGTGCACTCCTAGCCAGCGTCCGTTAATCTTTTGAAAAATAATCGTTTCACGTTCTCCAGAAGTTATTGACCCATCACCATCTGCAAGGTCGGTTCGAACCGTGTGAGTAAATACTGCAACGTCTGTTCCCAGCATCGTTATTTGCTGATTTGCCGACCTGCATCCAAGAACCTTGAAGCCATCAGCAACCCATTCGTCCCAAAGCTTTTCGTAGGCGCTACGCGATTCGAGCACTGCGTCATGATTATGGAAGATGAAAGTTGCCGTTGGTGAAAAGGCATCAAAATAGACATCGCGGTTGTGAGTTCCAAAGGCCGCCACCAACGCAGTGGCGGCCGCGGAAACTTCTACAGTACTAACGGACTTCTTCTCCTCGTGCGAGTGACTCATTCGAACGGGCAACCGCTGCGTCTTCTGCAGTTCGGTCAATGTTTCGAGTAATCACGAAATACAAGATTCCAGAGACGAACAGTCCAATAATCCAAGAGATGTCAACACCATTCAATTGGTTCGATCCCCAACTGCTGTAATAGCTCGGGATGTACATGAATGGAATTTCAACCAAGATTCCAACAAAATATGCAGTGAGACCGCGTCCACCCCAGCGACCATAGATACCAGACGGAGTGAAGAAGTCTGTAATCGCAAACTTTCCGTGACGAACTGCATAGAAGTCAATCAAGTTGATTGCAGTCCATGGCGCAAGTACGTACAGCATGATTGTCAGTGCGTCATAGAGGGCAGTCGATGCTGTATTAAAGATGATTCCAAAGAACCCAGCGACAATGCCAAGAAGCAAAATAACAACCACTCGTGTCTTGGCACCAGTAGGCACTGGCTTAAATGAGTCCATTGCTGTTACAACTGAGAGCATGCCCGAGTAGGCGCCCATTCCCATTGTTGCGACAAGAGCCAAGGTCGATAGGACAATAAGAACTGTGCCTGCTCCCCCAACAGCGTGGTTACCAGCGTCGTGCAGTCCACGAAGTGGGTCAGCGGTATTTAGGTAAATAGCGAGCCATGAACCCATGGGGATCAGCCACATTGGTGAAAGTGAACCACCCCAGAAAACTGACCAAATCAAACTGCTCTGCTTCGTTGACTTTGGAAGGTAGCGCGTGTAGTCAGAAACATACGGTGCATAGGTGATGTTGTATGAAGCTGCGAGTGCAAACATCACAGCGAAGCCAGCCAAGTTGTAGCCAAGCTTTCCAGCAGCAGGAACTGAGACGTGGTAGCTAAATAGTCCGACCGTTGTGATAATCCAGAATGGGAACGACGTCCAGAAAAGAATAATGAATACACGGTGAATCCAGTCGTGACCGTAAATCGCAATGATGATGGTAAGAAGCATTAGGCCAACAGCAACGCCAGTTGCATTCCAACCGAACAAGCTCTTGAGACCAATTTTCAAAATAACGGTGTCAACGACCAAGAAGGCAACAAACGTAAAGGTTGATGCAATAAGTGGAACAACTACACCCACGTAGCCAAACTGAGCACGCGACTGAATCATTTGTGGAAGCCCAAGTTGCGGTCCCTGCGCGGCGTGCGCAGCCATGAAAATGGTTCCAAAAAGGACCCCAAGCACTGAAGCCAAGATTGACCACTTAAGGCTGATGCCTACAAGTGGAGCGGTGAACCCAATCGCCACAGTGAATGGCTGGAAGTTTCCTAGGAACCAGAATGGACCTTGTCGCCAGACTTTTCCGTGACGTTCTTTCTCAGGTACATAGTCAATGTGACGACTCTCAATCGAACTGAGGCTTTCATTTTCTGCCATTTTAATCCCCCTAATTATTGCTCTCAAGAAACGCTATCCGAAATGCACCTAAAAAACACTTATTGTCGTAGATAGTTACCAATGAGTATCAGTAGATATGAGCCAAATGAAAATCGTCGACTTAAGCCATGAAGTAAAAAACGGTATGCAGGTGTACCCCGGTGACCCTGAAGTAGTTATTGAATCTGCACTAAATGTTGATGATCACGGTGTGAATGTGCTGTCGCTTCACCTTGGATCTCAGTCAGGAACTCACCTCGACTCACCGTTTCATGTATTAAATGAACTAGCAACTTTGGACAAATTAGATCTATCTCGATTTGTAGGACGCGCATGCATAGTTAATGCAACAGACCTAGCACCACGAAGTGAGATACCTCACGAATGCTTTACTAGTGCTTCATACAACGACTGCTCAATAGTTCTTGTACGGACTGACTGGTCAGATCATTATGGGAGCGAGCACTATTTAGCTCACCCGTACCCCACGCTTGAGTCTCTGCGTTACCTTCTTGGGCTCGGGATTACAACAATCGCACTGGACTTTTTGTCGCTAGACAGAACTCCAGAAAATCCTAAAGATGCGACACTTGAAAATCACTATCTCTGGTCAAAGGAAAACGGGATTATCGCTGAGAACCTTACAAATATGAGAAACGTAAATGAGGAAACGCCATTCGTATCGCTACTGCCCATAAAGCTTGGGGCAAGTGACGGTGCATGGATTAGAGCAATTGCGCTTTCTGGGCTTGAGTAAAACTCGAACGAAAAATTACTTACGGAGCTGCAACTCGGCAATAACGGCTTTCCCGTTTGCTTTGCCTTGTGTGACTTTCATGGCCTGGCCAACGAAGAACTGTGACAACTTGTCGTCACCATCTTTGTAGCGCTGCCACTCATCAGGATTCTTCGCGATTAATTCGTCAATTGTCGCGCCAAGTGAGTCGCTCGACATTTGTTCAAAACCTTTTTCGGCGGCAATCTTCTTCGGGTCTCCCCCGTTTGCCAAAAGCTCGCCAAGCACAACCTTCGATTGTGTCGCAGAAAGCTCGCCCTTGCTTTCCATTAGTACTGTCTGCGTGAAGGCATCAGTTGTGAGGTTACTGAGAGTGTCAATTCCTGCAGCGAGCTCGTTCGCAGCACGAGAAACTGCGATTGAAATCTCTGCGCCACCATCTGCTGCAGCATTTACAAAATGTTCGAGGTCAAGATCAATAACTACAACAACGGCGTCTTCTTGCGCTTTAGTAGCGCTTGGAATACGTTCCAGTAACTTCGCTCTGCGAGCAGCTGGCATGGGTGGCAACGCTGCGCGAACGCGGTCTTGCCACGGCTGATCTGGAACGAGTTCGGTGAGATCTGGTTCGCGGAAGTAGCGATAGTCCTCGGCGTCTTCTTTCACACGAAGCGTTGAAGTTTCGCCGAGACCTTCATCCCAGTGGCGTGTTTCTTGACGAACAGTTCCGCCATCAAGAATGAGTTCGACCTGACGAGCTGCTTCATAGTCAATAGCGCGCTGAAGAGAACGAAGCGAGTTCAGGTTTTTAATTTCACAACGAGTTCCGAGCGGGTCACCGGTCTTTCGAACCGACACGTTGGCATCAAAGCGCATTGATCCTTCTTCAAGTCGGCCGTCAGAAGCTCCAGTTGCAATCAGAATTCCGCGAAGCTCAGAAGCATACGCACGAGCTTGTTCTGAAGACCTGATGTCAGGACCAGAAACAATTTCTACAAGTGGAACACCACACCGGTTGTAGTCAACAAGTGAACGATCAGCGCCTGCAAGGCGTCCTGATCCACCAAGGTGAGTTGACTTTCCAGTGTCTTCTTCCATGTGAGCGCGCTCAATCGTTACCTGCGAACCGTCAGGCAAGTTGAGGTATCCATTTGAGTTAATCGGAAGGTCGTACTGACTGATTTGATAGTCCTTGGACTGGTCAGGGTAAAAATAGTTCTTTCGGTGAAAGGTGCTCGGAGCAATTGTGCAGTTGAGCGCCATACCAATGCGCATTGCTAGCTCCACTGCGTCCTTGTTGAGTACAGGAAGTGATCCAGGAAGACCCAAGCAGATTGGGCAGATGTTCGTGTTCGGCTCAGATCCAAAGTGATTCTCGCAACCACAGAACAACTTTGACTTAGTCAGGAGTTCAGTGTGAACTTCCATTCCTACAACTAATTCCCATCCTTCAGGCAACGTCATGACCTACCATCCGCAATCTCTAGAACTCGTGCTGCTGCATAGAGAGATGCCTCACTTCTACCCGGTCCAAGCAACTGAACACCGATAGGAAGATTTTCTTCGCCTTTTCCAAATGAGACAGACACCGCAGGGTCGCCTGCAAGGTTGGTAGGAATAGTGAACACGTCGTTTAGATACATCTCCATAGGGTCAGACTTAGCGCCGAACTTAAACGCAACACCAGGCGTTGTAGCGCCAATGAGCATGTCAACCTGAGCGTAGGCCTTCTGGAATGCATTGATAGTTAATGTGCGAACCTTAAGCGCCTGTCCGTAATAAGCGTCGTAGTAACCAGCGCTAAGGGCATATGTTCCAAGCATGATGCGACGCTTCACTTCAGCGCCAAATCCTGCAGTTCGAGTTGCTTCCATCATTGCGGTTACGTCTTCTGCGTCAACGCGAAGACCAAATCTCACGCCATCGAATCGAGCAAGGTTTGAAGAGGCTTCTGCAGGGGCAATGAGGTAATACGCACTGAGACCAAGTCGAAGTTCTGGAATCGAAAGTTCAACAATTTGCGCACCAGCTTCTTTAAGCGCTGCAACGGCACCCATCACGGCGTTGATGACACTTTCGTCAGCTCCTTCGTAGAGCTCTTTCACGAGGCCAATGCGCTTTCCCGCTACCCCATCATTCACATGGCTCACGAGCGAAGGTGAAGGCTCAGGGAGTGACGTTGAGTCAAGCGGGTCATGGCCTGCGATTGCTTCAAGAAGTACTGCAGAGTCCATTACCGTCTTAGAGAATGGACCAATCTGGTCGAGTGAGCTCGCGAACGCAATTAGTCCGTAACGAGAAACAAGGCCGTACGTTGGTTTCATTCCAACAATGCCACAGAACGCAGCCGGCTGGCGAATAGATCCCCCAGTGTCAGAACCGAGTGAGATTGATGTCATGTCACCTGCAACAGCTGCTGCAGATCCACCACTTGAACCACCTGGGACTCGTGATGGGTCTAGTGGGTTGCGCGTAGGCCCAAACGCAGAGTTCTCCGTTGACGATCCCATGGCGAATTCATCAAGGTTTGTTTTACCAACTGGAACAGCGCCTGCAGCTACTAAGCGGTCAATTACAGTCGCGTTATATGGTGGCTTCCAGCCTTCGAGAATTTTTGATGAGCACGTTGTAGGAATGCCCGTCTGACAAAGGTTGTCTTTAATGGCGATTGGTACACCCGCCAGTGGACCAATGTTTTCACCGGCCGCTACTCGAGCGTCAATAGCCTGCGCAATTTTACGGGCGCCTTCTTTGTCAAGGTGCAGGAAAACGTTTAATTCAGCATTACGTGCTTCAATAGCAACATACGCAGCATCCAACTGCGCAACTGCAGTTGTTGCGCCAGTCTGAACATCATTAGCAATTTCAACGGCCGTCTTCACGGCGCTTCTCCGAGGATCCGCGGAACTGCAAATCTTCCGTCTTGTGCGTCTGGAGCTTCAGCAAGCACTGCGTCTCGGTCAAGACTCTTCCAAATCACGTCTTCTCTAGTTACGTTCGTTAGCCCAAACGGATTCGAAGTTGGCTGCAGCGCACTGAGGTCCAGCGAATTCATGTCGTTAGCGTGTTCTAAAACGCCACTGAGCTGGCCAGTGAACGTCGTGAGTTCTTCCTCAGTAAGTCGAAGTCGAGCGAGCTTTGCTACTTTCGCGACGTCGTCGCGACTTAACGATGGGCTCACGCAAAAACCTGCTTAAGAAACTCAAGGGTCTTTGACTCAATCAAGTCTTTGTCAACATCCATAGTTGCAACGTGTGATGAATTTTCCATCCAGATACGCTCGATTTTTCCACCGTAGTTTGCAACAAGGGTGTCGCCATTAGCAACTGGCAAGGTGTAGTCCTCACGACTTGAGAACAAAAGTGCAGGAACTTTAATTTTCGAAACGTCTAACACGGTAGGAATGAGTTCAGAAATTTCTACAAAGCCCTTGATGTTTGTTTCTGCGTATCCGAACTCAATGCCATCTGGAACTCGAGGGTCAGTGACCATGCTCTCCATTGTGAAGACTCCACCATCTACAGCACCCTTCGCGAGCTCAACGAGAGAAGCATCGTGAGGAATAATCCATGGATTGACAAAAACCAATGCCTTTACATCGGGATTGCGCTGTGCCAAGTATGCCGTCATGAATCCACCAAAGGAGAGGCCAAAGATGATTACCTCGTCACAACGTGACTTCAAATCGTTGAGGGCATCTGTGTAAGTTTTTTCCCAGTCGCTAAAGCCGTAGTTGAGCATGTCTTCAATTGAAGTTCCGTGTCCAGGTAGACGCGGGCACTCAACGGTGAAACCTGCGCCGGCGCAGATCTTTGCGACTGAAATAACTGATTCAGGAGACCCGCCATAACCGTGAAGTACTAGAACTCCTTGACGAGATCCTTGGGCTGAAAATGACTCACATCCGGGGTGAATTTGCGTGCTCATAGGTATAAAGACTACCCGGCAGCCAACTACTTCAGTTTGGGCTTATCTCTTGGGACGTCACTAATAAACAACGCCGCAATGAGCCCAAAGCCCCCGACAATTGCACCAATTAGGAACGGCAGATGAAACGTCGCCAGCAAAGACGGCCCCGGGCTCGCGCCAGTTAAGTGGCGACTGTGGACGAGACCCTGCTGCACAGTTTCGAGAACTTCAATACCAGCGACCTCTCCCACTTGGACGGCCAACATTTGCGCCGCGCTCATGACGCCGAATTCCGACTGCTTTACTTCGTTTGCCATGACCGCAGAACTTGAAGGCATTGCAGTACCCATTCCGAGTCCCGACAACGCAAGCGCAATTGCAATTACCCACGCGCTGGTGGATGGGTGAAGGAACGAGAACATTGTGAGTGACAGCGTTAGAAAGAACGCACCACCCACCGCACTCCTACGTTCACCAATCTTGATTGCAACGTATCCGGCGATTGGTGAACAAATTGCGAATGTAATCGGTCTTGCAATTGAGAGTCCCCCAACTTGTGGGACCGAGTATCCGTAGCCCTGTTCCATCAGCAGCGGAAAGAGAAAGAATGCGCCGAAGTACGCAAAGTTGCAGCACGCACGAATCACAATTGGAAAGGCGAAATTTCTCCGCTTGAAATACTTTGCAGGGATGAGCGGGTGCGGAGCATGATTAAGTCGGTAGACAAAAAACACCATGAGAATGGTTGCAATAATAAATCCACTAATCGTTAGCGAAGATGTCCAGCCCTTAATCGGTCCAAGCGACAGCCCAAGCATAAGTGCGGTGATTGAAAAGGATAAAGACCAAGATCCAAGCCAGTCAGTTTGTTTGAATTCTTTTCGTGCCTTTGCCTTTTGCTCAAGCGTCTCTGGAGCATCACCACGCTGCTTTGGCAGAACAAAAGTAACCACACAAAATGCGGCTGCAATCAAAATGAATTGGAACCAGAAAAGTGAGCGCCATCCAAATGCAGCGATGATCGGACTTCCAAGAGAGACTCCAATCACAGGCCCACCAGCTCCAATGAGTGACCACCATCCGAGTGCCTTCACTCTTTCATCTGGTCGAAAGACTCTGTTGATGAGTGCACCTGATGCAGTGCCAGTTGCGGCGCCTTGGATTCCATCGAGTGTTCGAGCGAGCAACAACATGTCGACATTGTGAGAAAGTGCCGTCAAAATTGCAGAGACCATTGCACCTATTAATCCAAATAGGTAGAGGCGACGGTGCCCGAAGATGTCGCCAGTCTTTCCAAAGAGAGGCGCTGCAAGTCCATACGCAAGTAGCGGACCAATCATGGTCCACGAAAGCACACCGATGCTGGTGTGAAATTCAGATGCAACTTTTGGCAACGCAACAATAAATACCGTAAATGTGAAGTTGAGAGCGAAAAGCCCGGCGAGTAATGACCAAAGCACCCACCACGAATACTTACTTGACTTTGCAGCGTGTTCTTGCACTCGCTCACGAAGCATCATGAACCAGTTGAGATCAGACCCAGCTTCGGTACCCATGGCACCCATTGCTTCAGCGCCGGGATCAGTGAATGAGCTCAAGAGCCCCTCAGGGTCTTGACGGTTGAGGCGTTTGTCGTCCTCAAACTCAGTCATTAATCTCCCCTACTAATCAGTAGGTCAATTCTAACGACTGCATCAAGGCGTAAATACAAAAAGGCCAGGCAGATATCTGCCTGGCCATTTTGAATAAAAAGGTTTACTTCTCTGACTTAACTTTCTTTGCGCCAAGAATAAAGTAAATGACGAATGACAATGCGAATCCCACGAGGAACGTAATGTCTCCGAGGTTTCCATTGTGCTTAGGGAAGTAGCCAACGTAGTACGTCTGGTTTGCAAACAACCAAATTGAAAGTCCTGTTGCAAGAAGGAACGCAATAGGACCAGCTGGGTTCTCGCGTGATGTGAAGAGGAAGCGCTCAATTGAAGCGCCCTTACGCAAAATCTTGTCAGCAGCAATAACACCCAACCATGGTCCAATCCAGTACGCCATAACGAGCAGGAAGTTCTCAAGGTTGTTTGTAGGGTTGCCCATGGCCCAATGTGCCAAGAAGAATCCTGCGATACCTACAACAATTGTGAAAATCGCACGTGCACGTCCTGCACCAAGCTTGATGCCGCTTGTGAGGAATGACATAACACCTGAGTAGATGTTTAGTGCGTTGGCACAGATCGAGCCAAGCACAATGCCAAGAAGCACAAGCTTGCCAAGCCATGTTGGCATTAGGTGTGTGTACTGAGCAACAGGGTTACCGTGTGCGTAGTCGCCCATCCCAGCAGTTACTGCAGCAGCACCGAAGATTTCGAGAATTGCAGCAGATGTGAAAAGTCCGAGTGCAGCACTACGACCAGCAACCTTTGGATCCTCAGTTGCAGGAAGGTAGCGAGCGTAGTCAGATGCAAATGGGTTCCATCCAGCGGCGTAACCGTAGACAGCACCAAGGAACACCAACCAAGCACCTGGGAAGTACCAGTGGCTGGCTCCTCCGAGGTGGCTCTTTGTAAGCACAATAATTCCAGTGATTCCAAATACCACCACGAGATAAGGCATGAGGTACTTCTCAACTTTTTGTACCAAGTTGTGGCCAATGAAGGCAACCGCAATTTGAACAATTACCACTACGAGCAGAGAAAGCAGATTGCTCATGTGCGTTAGTGATGCAAGTGCGAATGCTCCAGAAACAGAGTTCACTGCGAACCAGCCAATTCCTGATGCGAACCAGTTAGCAAGTGATGGGAAAACATTTCCAAGTTTTCCAAACGCAGCCCGGCTCACTACGAGCTGTGGAACACCGTACTTTGGGCCGTCCTGGGTAAGAACGTACTGAGCGTACGCACCAAGAGCGTTTCCAATGACAATGCCAATAACAGCTTGGGTGAAACTGAGCCCGAAGAGGACACCAAGTGCACCTACATAAATAGTTGCAAACTCAAGGTTTGGGCTCGCCCACACTGCGAAGAGTGACGTTCCCTTTCCGTGTCGGTCTTTGGCGGGAATTGCTTCAACGCCTCCAGGTTCAACGGCCATAACTTTTTCACCGTATTCGCCGGGGCGAAATTCAATATCTGACATATATATCCTTTTTTAGTTGGAGAAGGTTCAACTTGACTTCAGGCTCCGACAAGCCATGCGCAGAGACTAATAAAGGTATTTATTCAAAGTATGGATAGGGAACGAGATTTCTTGTTTCCCTGATGAAAGGGTGTGCTCAGGTTATTACGCGGCGCCAGAACCCTGGTGGGCGGGCATGGGCGTGATAGTGATCTGGGATGTTTCTCATGTTGTCATCGATGTACCACTCTTCACCATTGAATTCCGCATCAGCGACCTGGCCTAGGAATTCATGAAGTTGTTTTTTAACTTCATCTGAAGGCTGGTGGTCATGCTCGCGCCAGACCACCATTGGTACAACACAAATAGTGCAGTCTGCTATCCAGCAGAGTTCGTTTTCAAAGTATCGCTTTGAAACCACTGCTGCGTCGCAAAGGTCGCACGCCATACTTACCTAACCGTCAAAATTACGGTGGACTTTGCCTTCACCATCGTTCCTGCACCTGGCTTTTCAGATACGACCGCAGTCCACGTTGTAGTTCCTGCGCCGTGTCCAGTAGTTGTGAAGTACAACAGTGCCGTGTGCATTGCAGCAACAGTCTGTGCGTAGTTCATACCTACAACGTTTGGAACTGGTCGAAGTGCAGCCGCCACAGTTGTAGTAGTGGTAACTGGTGCGATCGACTTAATAGTTGTCGTGGTTCCTGACTTCTTTATTGTCGTTGTAGTTGCATTTGAAATAATGGTTGTAGTGGTTGATGAAGATGAGGTAGTTGAAACAACCAATACGACCTTCGACTTGCTCTTCACAACAGTTCCAGCGGCTGGAGATTGCGAAACAACACTCAACCATTTGCCCGTGTTCGACCCCGGACCAGTTGTTGCGTAGTAGAGCAAGGCTGTCTTCATTGCGGCAAGCGTCTGTGCAGGATTCATGCCCACAACATTTGGAACTGAAACTGTT
>CAIKFN010000036.1 GCA_903826715.1 uncultured Actinomycetes bacterium | reverse complement strand
CATGACAATGACTGACCCAATAGCCGACATGCTCACACGCATTCGTAACGCGAATGCCGCAATGTTCGACAGCGTAAAGATGCCGTCTTCTAAGTTGAAGGAGAGCCTCGCAAAGGTTCTTTTCAAGGAAGGCTTCATTGCGAGCTACACCGTGACACAAGAAGCGGGTAAGGCGGGCAACACGCTAGAGATCGTCCTTAAGTATTCAGAAGACCGCAAGAAGACCATTGTTGGTATCAAGCGCGTCTCGAAGCCAGGACTACGTATTTACAAGAAGTCAGACCAGATGCCAAAGGTTCTTGGTGGTGTGGGCGTGGCCGTTGTTTCAACGAGTCACGGTCTCATGACCGACCGCGAAGCCCGCAAGGCCAAGCTCGGTGGCGAGGTGCTTTGTTATGTCTGGTAACACGCAAATTTTGAAAGTTGAGGTTCGCTGATGTCACGTATTGGCAATAACCCAATCACCGTTCCATCATCGGTAACAGTCACCGTTTCTGGTGAGCAAGTAACAGTTAAGGGACCCAACGCGTCCATGACTCGCACCATTCCTTCATGCATCACTGTGAAGCAAGACGCAGACCAGCTCATCATTGGACGTATTGATGAAGAAACAGCATCGAAGTCACTTCACGGTCTTTCACGCACACTTATTTCCAACATGGTTGTTGGTGTGACTGACGGATGGGTGAAGGAGCTTGAAATCATTGGTGTTGGTTACCGTGCCGCTGCCGCCGGTCCTAGCGCTCTTGACATTGCACTTGGTTTTTCTCACCCAGTTAAGTTCACTGCTCCAATCGGCATCACTTTTGAAGTGCCTGCTCCTACGCGCGTGATCGTTAAGGGTGCGGACAAAGAAGTTGTTGGTCAAGTCGCCGCATCAATCCGCAAACTACGTAAGCCTGAGCCCTACAAGGGTAAGGGTGTGCGCTACCTCGGTGAAAAGGTCGCTCGCAAGGCTGGAAAGGCTGCTAAATAATGGCACGCACAACACTCGAACTACGTAAGCGTCGTCACAAGCGAATTCGCAAGAACCTTTCAGGTACTGCTGCTCGCCCACGTGTCGCCGTGAGTCGTACGAACAAGCACATCTCGGCACAGATCATTGATGACGTTGCAGGAGTAACACTCTGCGCATCGTCTTCAGTTGAAGCAGCCTTGAAGTCAACTAGCGGTGGCAACATCGACGGTGCCAAGGCCGTAGCTCAGCAACTTGCTGATCGCGCCAAGGCCGCCGGCATCACCACAGTGGTCTTTGACCGCGGTGGATTCGACTATCACGGTCGCGTTGCTGCATTCGCAGACACTCTTCGCGCTGCAGGACTGGAGTTCTAATGACCGACGAACAGCAATACGAAGAACGTACGATCAAAGTAAACCGCGTTTCCAAGGTTGTGAAGGGTGGACGACGTTTCTCATTCACCGCTCTCATGGTTATTGGTGACGGCAAGGGACACGTTGGACTCGGATACGGTAAGGCCAAAGAAGCAGGTCTTGCGGTACAAAAGGGAATCGAAGAAGCTCGCAAGAACCTCTTCGAAGTGCCACTCGCTGGTTCAACAATTGTCTACCCAGTACTTGGCGAAGCCGGTGCTGGTCGCGTGCTCATGAAGCCTGCAGCTCCTGGAACTGGTGTTATCGCCGGTGGTGCTGCTCGTGCCATTCTCGAAATGGCTGGCGTGAAGGACATCATTGCTAAGTCGCTTGGATCTTCAAACGGCATCAACGTTGCGCACGCAACAATCGAAGGACTGAAGCAATTGCGTCGTCCAGAAGAGATTGCTGCGTCACGTGACAAGACTGCTGACCACGTCATTCCATCTGGCACACTTCGCGCTTACCGCGAACGCCAGCGTGACAATGACCTGTTTAAGACGGAGGCGTAAATCATGGCGCAATTAAAAGTCACTCAGATTCGTTCATCGATCGCCACAAAGCCAAAGCACCGCGGAACACTTCGCGCGCTTGGACTGCGTGGCATCAGCCAGACCAACACGCTGCCTGATCGTCCAGAAATTCGTGGAATGATCGCACGCGTGCCACACCTTGTAAAAGTAGAAGAGGTCAACTAATGAAGTTGCACGATCTCAAATCACCTGAAGGCTCAACACACCGCAAGCGTATTGTCGGTCGTGGTAT
>CAIKFN010000035.1 GCA_903826715.1 uncultured Actinomycetes bacterium | reverse complement strand
CACTGTCCTTGGCACCCTTGCGGTGCTTCGTAGTTGCCCATTTCGAGTGGCCAGACATAATTCCTCCTGCCCGTTGGGGCGATGTAATCCTAACTAAATGTCTACAGCGATTTTACAAAAAGCTCATGAACCCGAGAATCGTTCGTCAGTTCAGGGTGAAATGAACAACCCCAAGCATGGCCTTGGCGCATAAGCACAGGATGTTCACCATCACCATGATCATAGGTAGCAAGGATTTCTACATCGCTTCCTACAGAAACAACTCGTGGGGCTCGAATAAATACTCCAGGAACTTGGCCTATACCCTTCACGACAATGTCGGTTTCAAAACTTGCGATCTGTCGCCCGTACCCATTGCGCTTTACAACAACATCAATAGCGTTGTAGCTCCATTGGTCGCTCCTGCCATCTTCGATTCCAGAGCTCAACATAATTAGCCCCGCACAGGTTCCAAGAACATTGAGTCCATCTTTGATTTTTTTATCAAGTGCTTCGCGCACTCCAGACGTAGTGAGCAGATACGCAATTGTCGTTGACTCTCCACCAGGAATGATTAATCCGTCGATGTCTTCTAAGTGTTCAGCCCTCTTAACGAGAGAAACTTCTGCACCAGCTTGGCTAAGCATGGTTGCGTGCTCGCGTACATCGCCCTGAAGAGCGAGTACGCCAACTTTTGGCATTACCAACCGCGCTCGGCGAGACGTTGCTCGAGCGTTGCAGTTTCAGCACCACGCATTGCGGCACCAAGGCCAGTTGAGACCTTGGCGACAACGTGAGCATCTTGGAAGTGTGTCGTTGCTTCAACAATTGCGCGAGCCATGCGGATTGGGTCTTCAGACTTAAAGATTCCAGATCCAACGAATACTGCTTCTGCACCAAGTTGCAGGACGAGTGCAGCGTCTGCAGGAGTAGAAATTCCACCAGCACAGAACATTGGCACTGGAAGCTTTCCGAGCTCAGCTACTTCTTGCACGAGAGGAAGTGGTGCCTGAAGGTCCTTTGCAAGTGCAAAGAGCTCAGAGGCATCAGCGGTTTGCAAACGGCGAATCTGAGCGTTAATGGTGCGAAGGTGACGAACCGCTTCAACAACATTTCCAGTTCCGGCTTCACCCTTTGAGCGAATAAGACAAGCACCTTCACCAATGCGACGAAGTGCTTCACCGAGGTTTGTTGCGCCACAAACAAAAGGAACGGTGAAGTCCCACTTGTCAATGTGATTCTCTTCGTCGGCTGGAGTGAGCACTTCAGATTCGTCAATGTAGTCAACGTCTAAAGCTTGGAGAATTTGTGCTTCTGCAAAGTGACCAATGCGAGCCTTGGCCATAACTGGAATTGTCACGGTTGCTTGGATCTCTTGAATCATTTGTGGGTCACTCATTCGAGCAACGCCACCATCACGACGGATGTCAGAAGGAACACGCTCAAGCGCCATTACTGCAACTGCGCCTGAGTCTTCGGCGATCTTGGCCTGCTCTGGGTTGACGACGTCCATGATGACGCCTCCGCGGAGCATGTCAGCTAGACCGCGCTTAACGAGTGCGGAACCTACTTTGGAAGTGTTGTGTGAAGAACTCATGTCCTAAGCCTAACTGGAACGCGTAATTACCACTCCTCGAGCGCAAGGGCTCGAAGTTCTACGTCGTCTAAATCACTGAGATTCGAGTCTTTACGGTCACTCCAGATGTCAAACCACACCCAGCGACCCTGGTCGTAATTAGGGGTCAAAAAGAAAGACCCCGCAGGGACAACTTGGCGAGAACACTTGCGTAGTGCCCCAGCTAGTCCGAGTGGATACCTGATTGCAGCGGCGGCGACTTCATCCGCACGGTACGCGGCGCCAGAACCAGCCAGTGACTTTCGATCTTCGTCACTGAGAGATGCAAGTGACGCAACACTTTGGCGCTGCAAGAGCGCGAGTCGCTGGCGAGCAAGACAGTGAGCAACAACACCCTCTAATTCAATGAGTTCAAAGTCACGCATGAGCGCACTAGTAATAAACAATGCATACCCTGAACCATTAGGAACCAACGTTGCGTTGTAGCCCTCATCTTCAACAATGAACGCACTCACGCTGTCAACTCCGAAGGTTGCAGCAAGTCGGTCAAGTACAGTTACGAGACGTTGACGGTCTTTAGATGTTCCGCCCGCCTTAAAGGCATCAAGGAGCACGTTGCCGAGTGAGTTTCCGCTTTGTGTGAACTTTTTAACTGAGCGACGAAAATCAAATACGTAGAGCGCTACAACGACTGGGGCGCCTACAGCAATGAATGGTGAAACAACAAAGCCTGCGAGCAGTCCAACAGCGATTATCGCCACGATGATTGTTTTAAGAAGATTTTTGCGACGTGCGAGCTTTGCAACGGCGTGCAAATTCGCGGTGCGCTCACCAGAAGATGGTGCGTATGGGTTTTGCCAGGTTGGGTCAAGAACCGGCGCAACGTAGCGAGGACTACGGTCACGTGATGAATTTGGTCTGCGTTGACGCGAACGTTGCTTGGTTGCCACGACTAAAGGCTACCGGGTTGCATGAAAGCGCAGAGTCGCTTCGTTGTAGAGCGTCTCATACTGGTCAATTAGTCGAGACATGGACCAGTTTTCGGCATGACTTCGAGCAGCTGCGATTGAGTCTGTCGTCTCTGATCTGAGCGAAAAATTAATTGCTTGCTCGAGAGATGAAGGGTCCGCTGGCTCAAAGAGAGTGGCGAAAGAACTTGCAGCATCACGGTAACCATCTATGTCGCTTGCGATAACGCTTGTCTCACTGGCCATACCTTCAAGAAGCACCAGGCCAAAACTTTCGCCCCTAATTGCAGGACAAAGCAGTGCGTTCGACCTACGCAACCACGATCGCTTGTCAACATCATTCGCTGCACCAACAAAAACAATGTTTTCATCATGCCCGGCCAACGCTTCGAGCTTTGTTCGATCTGGTCCATCGCCAATGATGACAAGTTTCCACTGTTCAGAATCATTCGAGTTATGAGACTTCACTGCTGTGATTGCAGTTGCAGTTCCTTTTCTATCTTCGAGCCGACCAATCGTCGTTAGGGTCACTTGCCCAGTTCGCTCACGAGGTATTGCAACGAATCTGCTGGTTTCAAAACCATTAAACAAAACGGCACTTTCAATACCAACAGCTTTTTTAATTGTCATTTCGGCCTGTGAACTGACGCTCGCATAAGCATCCAAGTATTTCGAGAGCTTTTTTAGCAATGGAGAAGTGAGCGTGAACGCAGGGCCGTCACCGCTTCGATGAAACGTCCCTACAGCAGGTGCTGAGTGACTGCGAAGTATTGCCCAGCCAACTAACGGAGCAAAGGGTTCGTGAAAATGGACAATGTCCGGCTTGAATTCACTAACAAGTTTTCGAGCTTTTCTCGCTGCTGAAAAGGACAGAGTGATCGGAGCGCGTGAGCCATTTGCTGGAATTGAAAAGAGTCTTCCAAAGTGAGCAACTACTGCATTTGTTTCATACTCAGATAGATCAGAGCTATCTGGAGAAACAATGAGGACTTCGTTTCCCCGTGCTGACAATTCTCGACTCATTGCAAGCACTTGCTCTTGTACCCCGCCGTAAATAGAAAGTGCGTAGGGACAAACAATCGCAATTCGACGACTCACGAATTAAACCTCGGCTGAAGTACGTGCCATTGTTCTGGAGCACGACGGATAAGACCTTCTAGCTCGTAGGCAACTTGTTGAGTAACTCGAGTCACATCTTCACGAAGCTTCCCTTGGCGCACTGCTTCAATTGGAGGAGTTACCACTGCATAGTGATCATCACCTGGGCCTGAGTAACAAGCACACGCAACTAGCGTTGCACCCGTGCGAAGTGCAAGCGTGGCTGGTCCAGCAGGAATTGACACCATCTCACCAAAGAATTCAACTTCAATACCGTTATCTTGAAGGTCTCGGTCACAAAGTAGCCCGACCACACCACCATCTTTAAGGGTCTTTAGTAGTTCTGACCCAGCGTGCTCATTCAATGGAACAATTTGTAGTCCCATGTCTTCACGCTTCTTCTTGAACCACTGAAATAACTCCGGAGGATCAAGCTCTTCAGCAACCGCAGTCATCGTCATGCCAATTTGTGACCAGAATGCGCCACCCCAATCCCAGTTGCCAATATGTGGGATTGCAATGACTGTTCCCATGCCACGTTCTTTTGCGGCAAGCAAATGTTCAAATCCTTCACCAATAATGAATCGCTCAGAAATTGTAGAAGTTGAAATTGCAGGTAACTTCGCACTTTCAGCCCAGTATTTTCCATACGATCTAAAGCCTCGGTTGATGAAATCTTCTAGCAAGTCTTCATCAACAGTCCTGCCGGGTGCGCTCAGTGCGTGACGAACGTTTACGCGTAGATTTTTACGTGCAGAAGTTTCCCTATTGCCAAAAATTCCTGCGGCCTTTTCGCCCATGTTAGAAACAAAAGCCAGAGGAAGTGATTCCAGAATCGTGGCGAGAGTTTTGAAAAGCGCGACGCGCGACTTGTTTGACACGATTAGCGACGCGATGCGCGACTAAGTCCTCGACGGCGTCGAATTGAATTCTGAATGTCAGAAAGAGGAGTGTGCTCTTGGGGAGGTGGGCTCGCAGCTACTTTCCAAACTCGCATGAAACGACCAAGTGCGGTCATCGTCGTCAGAAGCAACATAAGCCATAGAACTGGAATAAAGATTGGCTTCGCAAGAAGTGCAACACCCATCAGAATCATTCGCTCTGCGCGCTCCATAAGACCACCTTTTGCAGTGAGCCCCAAGCTCTCAGCCTTCGAACGCTGGTACGAAATCAAGAATGTGGCTGTGAGGATGGCAAATGGAAGAAGGACTAATTGGCCACGGTTATGGGCAGTTAGGTAATACGCAGCACCCATGAGCAAAGCCGCATCTGAAATTCGGTCAATTACAGAGTCAAAGAAACTGCCACGCTGACTTGCACGGTCAGAAGCTTTAGCAACCGCACCGTCAAACATGTCATGAAAGCCAGTGGCGATGAGAAGAACGATTGCGAACCAGTGATGTCCTGATCCAATTGCCCAGCCAGTCGCGACGGCAAAGACAAGCCCTAATGCTGTCAAGACATCTGGCGAGAACCCAATTTTGACGAGGATTCTTCCAACTGGTGCAGTGCCAGCATCTAAAGTTTTACGAAATTTTCCGTCGAACATTGAGCCTCCGGACTCTTAACTACAAGTGTAATGGGCTAAAACATGCCCATTAGAACTAAAGATTTGCGTGAACTTTCTGCCACGTTGACTGAAGAGATTCAGGTAATACCTTTGTTTCTCCAATTGAAGCCATGAAATTGGTGTCTCCGTCCCAGCGCGGCAGCGCATGAGCATGAAGATGTTTAGGAATCCCCGCCCCGGCGGCGCGACCAAGATTCATTCCTACGTTCATGCCGTCAGCTGCATACGTTTTTTCTAATGCCACAACTGTGCGTCGAAGCGTTAAATAGAAATCTGCGTATTCGACGTCGTTTAAATCACCTAGTCCCTGTAGATGGCGAAGTGGCAGCACAAGAAGGTGTCCCGATCCATAAGGGAACGCGTTAAGAGTCACGAATGAGAATTCTGTTTTAAGAAGTACTCCGGATTCAGCACTCACATCATCAGTACTTAATTTGCAGAAGACGCAGCTGGTGCTCTCCTTGGAGTTATCAATCGCTGCACTACTCCTGACGTATTCTTCTCTCCACGCCGCAGAGAACCGCTCTAAAGGCATTTAGTTCGCCTCAGGTGAACCGTGACTGGCAATTTCTGCGAGCAATTTCTCGCGGAACTGTGTACGTGTCACACCACGCTCAGGGTCGTTCGTTCCTCGAGCATTAACTCCAAGAGTTCCGTTCGCAACATCATCGTCACCAACAACCACGATGTAAGGAATCTTTTCTAACTTCGCACGGCGAATGCGTCCACCGAGTGGTTCGTTCGCAGGATCAACAATTGCACGAACCCCGTCAAGCTTGAGCGCGTTAGCAACTTCGTAGGCGTAGTCATCGTGGGCACCACTAACTCCAAGTACTCGTACCTGTTCTGGGGCAATCCACGTTGGCATGTTCCCTGCGTAGTGTTCAATCAAAATTGCCATGAAGCGTTCAACGGAACCAAAGAGTGCACGGTGAATCATGATCGGACGTTGACGAGCATTATCACTACCAATGAAGCTGGCATCAAAACGCTGAGGTAACTGGAAGTCGAGCTGAATTGTTGACATCTGGTGAGTGCGACCAATAGCGTCGCGAGCCTGTACAGAAATCTTTGGACCATAGAACGCTCCACCAGCGTGGTCCATGACAAGTTCAAGACCTGCGGCATTAGCAACGCTCGCAAGCGTTGATTCTGCTTCGTTCCACTCTTCATCTGTTCCAACGGCCTTGCCTTCAGGGCGAGTTGAAAGTTCTAGATAGAAGTCATTAAGTCCGAAGTCACGTAGTAGGTCAAGAACGAACTTCAGCAAACTTGTTAATTCTTCAGTCATCTGATCACGAGTACAAAAGATGTGTGCATCGTCTTGGGTCATTCCACGAACACGAGTAAGTCCGTGCACTGCACCAGACTTTTCGTAGCGATATACCGTTCCAAACTCGAACAGGCGCAGTGGGAGTTCACGGTAACTACGTTGACGAGACTTAAAAATCAGTACGTGGAACGGACAGTTCATTGGCTTTAGGTAGTAACTCTGCCCATCGTCAAGTTCCATTGGTGGGTACATTCCATCAGCGAACCACTGCAGGTGGCCTGAAGTCTCAAAAAGTTCAGCCTTGGTGATGTGTGGTGAGTACACAAACTCGTAGCCACCAGCAACGTGGCGGCTGCGTGAATATTCTTCCATCACGCGTCTCATTGTTCCACCACGTGGGTGAAAGACTGCGAGTCCTGGTCCAAGCTCGGATGGGAATGAGAAGAGATCAAGTTCTTGTCCAAGGCGACGGTGGTCGCGAAGTTCAGCTTGCTCAAGCTGTTCGAGGTGTGCTGCGAGTGCATCTTTAGATTCCCACGCAGTTCCGTAGATGCGTTGAAGTTGTGCTCGCTTTTCATCACCACGCCAGTACGCGCCAGCAACTCGCATCAACTTGAAGTGACCAAGTCGTGATGTTGATGGAACATGAGGTCCGCGACAAAGGTCAACGAATGCCGGAGAGTTTGAATAAGCAGAAACAGCAGTTGTGCTTTCAACTTCGTTTAGATCTTCTTCAGTGCCGCCATCTTTGACAGCGTTGATGATTTCAACTTTGAATGGCTGATCTTTGAATAATTTGAGTCCTTCTTCAAATGAGTGTTCTGAACGTGTGAAGGGTTGGTCTTCCTTAAAGATCTTGTGCATTTCCTCTTCAATGCGAGGAAGGTCGTCATCTGAGAATCGTGCTCCACCCGGAAGCTCAAAGTCGTAATAAAAACCATTCGAAATTGATGGCCCAATCGCGTAATGCGCTCCTGGCCATAGGCGACAAACTGCTTGAGCCAAAACGTGCGCTGTTGAGTGACGCAGAACATCTCTTCCGTTTTCACTCGCGGGAGTAACAATCGCTACTTTGTCGCCAGACTTAAGAGGGGTACCAAGGTCAGTGAGTTGTCCATTAACTTCTGCAGCGAGAGCATCCTTTGCAAGTCGAGCGCCAATTTGAGTCGCGAGATCAAGTGCACTAGCGCCACTTGTCAGTGTGCGCTCACTACCGTCTGGGAGAAGTACTTGAATGTCCGACATGATGCCTTTCGCTCCCTACAGCGTAATGCCGAGAAGTGCTGCCGCTGAGCCAACGCTGTAACCAGCGTGTGCCGCATCATCAATTTTAGTTAGGGCCAACGGAGTATTTAAGTCATCATCAAGAGCGCTACGCACTTCGTCAAGCACGGTGCCGGTTCTTCCATTGACAAGTGTCGAGCGCCACGTCGCTAGTCGAGACTGTGCAATTGAGAGAAGTTCATCAGTCCACTGCCAGTCGTGGCGGTAGTGCTGAGAAAGAAGCGCTAATCGAACCGCAGCTGGTTCTGCCTTTTCAGCAAGTGCAGACACAAAAACCAAGTTTCCGAGCGACTTTGACATCTTGATGCCGTCAAGTCCAACGAGGCCAACATGTAGCCAGTGTTTTACAAACTGCACACCATTAGCTGTTTCACTTTGTGCCGCTTCAGATTCGTGGTGAGGGAAAGCAAGGTCTCTGCCACCACCATGAACGTCCAGCGTCGCACCTAAATCACGTTGCGCAAGTGCAGAGCACTCGATGTGCCAACCGGGCCTGCCAGCTCCCCATCTTGATTCCCAAGATGGCTCATCCTCAAGTGAAGGTTGCCAAAGAACAAAGTCGAGCGGATCACGCTTACGAGTGTCTTCAATGTTTCCACCATGAACTGCAGATAGCGCCAACATTGATTCGTACGTCTCATGACTTACTTGTCCGTAGCGCGGGAATTTCGAACACTCAAAATAAATCCATCCGTCCACTTCATAAGCAACGCCAGCATTGAAGAGTTGGTCAATGAGGGTAAGAATTTCTGGAATGGCTCCAGTTGCGCGTGGTTCTGAGTAAACAGGCAGCAAATTAATTAGTTGCATGTCTCGATCGAACTTCGCCATCTCTTGTGCGGCAAGATCGAGATAGTTAACACCAATTTCTCGAGACTTTTGCAAAATACTGTCATCAACGTCTGTCACATTTCGTACACACCGTGTTTCATGCCCAGCGTCTCGAAGTCGACGTTGTAAAACGTCGAAGGTTAAATAGACAAAAGCGTGACCCAAATGCGCAGCGTCGTAAGGAGTAATGCCACAGCTGTACATGGTGACGACAGGTCCCGCTTCAAGTGGGAATACACCACCACGTTGTGTGTCGTAGAGACGCATTAGTGAGTAAGTCCTGCCATCTTCACGTAGCTGTGAGCACGGTGACGGATGTTAATTGAGATGCAAACTGCGGTAAATGCTTCAACTGCGCTTGCGAGAGCCATCGAACCAGCAATGATTGCAAACAGTCCTGGCATCTCATTGACAATGTCATTGATTCGCTTGCGAGCTTCTTCGTCGTCTCCGAAAATAACTACGTCGGCATCAATGCCGCTGTCGAGGTCTTCCATCTGTGCAGCAGGAAGGTGATGGAAGGCACCAACGATCTTTGAATCAGTCAACACTGCAGCAATTTCTGCAGCCATTGATCCAAGTGGTGGGTAGACAGGAATTAGTTCCTTGTTGCCACGAGTCAGAGCGTTCACCATTGACACAACAATCTTTCCATCGAGCTTTGACTTCAGCGACGCGGCAGTTTCAACTGCGGAGTCAGAAGGCGTGGCGACGATGACAATGTCACATGACGCTGCATCATCATTTGTTCCACCAGTAATTTTTCCATTACCGCGTACGGTGATGCCTGATGCAGTCTCACTTGCACGTTGTGAGTCTCGTGATCCAAGCACCACGTTGTATCCAGCGCAAGCGAGTCGTACAGCGACTCCACGTCCCGCAGGGCCTGTTCCACCAAGAATGCCAATTGATTCCATCATCGTCCTTTTAATCACTTATTGCCAAGTACGCTAACAACTATGGGACTACTTACAAATCACCGCATCCTTATAACCGGCGTACTTACCGATGACTCTTTGGCTTTTGGTATTGCCAAGCGCTGCCTAGAAGAGGGCGCAACCGTCGCTATTTCAGGTGCCGGGCGTGGCGTCTCGCTTACCCGTCGAGTCGCCAAAAAGCTTGGTGACGTAGGTGAAATAATCGAACTAGACGTCACTAGCCCTGAACAGATCGCCGCTGCCGTGACAGAAGTCGAAACTCGCTTTGGTCGCCTTGACGGCCTTGTGCACGCAATTGGTTACGCGCCACAGTCATGTCTAGGTGGCGGAATGTTCGTTGCACCTTACGAAGACGTTTCTACTGCGATGCAGATTTCTACGTATTCACTCGCTGCACTCGTTGGTGCATTTCGTCCGCTGCTGCAAAAGAGTGAAGCGCTTGGCGGTGCTTCAGTAATTGCCCTCGACTTCGATGGCTCACGCGCATATCCTATGTACGACTGGATGGGTGTGATGAAGGCGGGCCTTGAATCACTTGGTCGGTACTTGGCCCGTGAAGTTGGACCAGACAAGATTCGAGTCAACATGCTTGCTGCTGGTCCAATTAGAACAATGGCTGCAAAATCAATTCCAGGTTTTCAAGCATTCGAAGACACCTGGGGCGAGCGAGCTCCACTTGGCTGGGATGTAAATGATTCAAGTGCGGTTGCAGATACTGGCGTTGCACTCTTGTCACCACTCATGCGAGGAACGACTGCATCAGTCATCCACGTTGATGGTGGCGCCCACGCAATGGGCTAACTCTCTTGCTGCGCGAACTGCGTCTCGTAGAGATCTTTGTAAAGTCCACCTTCGCGCAGTAACTCTGTGTGCGATCCACGCTGAACAACCCTGCCGTCTTCGATTACAAGAATCTGGTCTGCATTTCTGATTGTTGATAGTCGGTGTGCAATCACCAGCGAAGTGCGCTCTGACATGGTTTCTTCCAAAGCCTTTTGAACCAACGATTCACTCTCGGCATCAAGGTGAGCAGTTGCTTCGTCGAGCACAACGAGCTTTGGTGACTTTAGAAGCAGTCGAGCAAGAGCAATGCGCTGCTTCTCGCCACCTGAAAGTCGGTAGCCGCGTTCTCCAACAACAGTTTCAAGGCCTAGCGGAAGTGATTCCACCAATGGCCAAATTTGTGCAGACCTAAGAGCCTTCTCGAGTTCTTGCTCGGTGGCGTCGGGTTTGGCGTAGAGAAGGTTTACACGAATGGTGTCGTGAAAGAGATGAGAATCTTGAGTAACAACACCAACAGTTGCGTTTAGTGACTCAGTTGTTGCATCTCTAATGTCGAGTCCATTAATTCGAACTGAACCCGAGATCACGTCATAGAGGCGTGATACCAACAGCGAGATAGTTGTCTTACCCGCACCACTTGGCCCAACGAGTGCAGTCATTGTTCCGGGTTCAACCACAAATGAAAGGTCGTGCAGGACATCGGTCTTAGCGACTTTTTCAAGCTTTACAACCGCTTCTAGTGATGCGAGCGACACCTCCTCAGCAGATGGGTAGGAGAAGACAACGTGATCGAATTCAAGTCTGGCGGGGCCAGAAGGAATTGACGTTGCTGTTGAACTTTCTTTAATCATCGGCTCAAGATCAAGCACTTCAAACAAGCGCTCAAAGCTAATCATTGCTGACATGTAGTCAATGTTGATGTTTGAAAGCTGCGTCAAAGGACCATAGAGTCTCGTGAGATATGCCGTAATGGCAACCACTGTTCCAACGGCGAGTGTTCCGTTAAGCGCCTGTACCCCACCAAATCCATAGGCGAAGGCTGTTGCTAGTGATGCAGTGAGCGAAAGTGCAATGAAGAAAAAACGAGAGTAAATCGCCTGGTCTATTCCAATGTCACGAACTTCCATTGCGCTATCTCTAAAACGCTTCTGTTCATCGGCTGGACGACCAAAAAGCTTCACCAACATTGCTCCAGCAACATTGAATCTCTCATTCATCACCATGTTCATGTTTGCGTTGAGTTCATTGCCGCGTGCGAACAATCCCCCAAGGCGCTTTCCAACACGACGTGCAGGGAGCAAGAACACTGGAACGAGTATCAGTGCCACCAGAGTGATCTGCCAGCTCAAGACAAACATTGTTCCGAGCACGATGCTGACCAAAATCAAATTACCAACAATGTTCGAGAACAGGTCGGTGAATGCTTGCTGAGCACCAATCACGTCATTGTTTAGACGACTGATAAGTGCCCCTGTTTGAGTGCGAGAGAAGAACGCGATTGGCATTGACTGAATGTGCTGGAACACTTCAGAACGCAGATCGCAAATGAGGCCCTCACCAATTACGGCAGAGATTCTGCGCTCGATAAGTGAAAGAAGTGCATCAAAGACTGCAAGAAGTGCGGTTAAAAACGCGAGACCAATGATGAGCCCTTGATTCTTGCCAATGATCCCCTTGTCAATGATTGCTCTAAGCAGCAGTGGAGAAACAGAGCTAACTATTGCATCCGTGATTACCGCACAGAGAAAAATAATAAGAATCTTCTTGTACTGCTTTGCGTACAAGAGAACGCGTGGGAATGTGCCCTTAGTAATTTGATGTTCGAGCATGTTGCGGTCTTTAGTTAGACCACGCATCCCCATGCGACCGCTCCTGGCTGCACCACCACCGCCACCATGCATGCTCATTGTGATCTCCTCAACAACTGCATTCTAGGTATGTGGTTCAAAGAAAAAATCAGACAGTTCTCATGCATTACAACGTGGTGAACGCCGAGAAGATAATCAAGACACCCAAAATCATCATCACTGATGCACCAATTGTTCGAAGAGCAACTAGGCGATTAGGTGACGTTGCCAACCACTCTCTCGCAGAACCCGCAATGTAGCCCCACGTGCCATCACTAAAAAAAGCCATGACACTAAATACAACACCAAAAATCAGTAATTGGATCGTCACATGACCCTTTGAGCGATTAACAAAATGAGGGAATACCGCAGCGAAGAAAATAAGTGCTTTCGGATTTAGGACTCCAACGACGAAACCTTGCCGAATAATGACTGCTTTCGAAGGTCTGTCTTCTGCCTGATCAATCATTGCTGCAGCGTGCGCTTTTCTCTTCTGAAATGCCTCAACGCCCAGCCAGATTAAATAGCAGCCACCAGCGAACTGCAGAACCGCTGAGAAGATTTTGGAGTGTGAGATAAGTGGTCCAAGTCCTACAGCAACCAAAACAGAGAGCACGAGTGCACCCAGACTGTTTCCAAGTGTTGTTAGAACTGCCGTCCACTTCCCCCACGCCACGCCACGAGCAATTGTGAACATAACACTTGGCCCAGGCGCAATGATGATGATTGCAGAAGCGACGAAGAACTCAAAGAAATGGCTGCTGTCAATCATGGTGGGTTAATTTTACTATGCGTTCCATTACCCCGAGCCAGAAACCAATGCTGAAGCCAATACCAATTGCGAATGCTGCTGTTCCAATTCCCACGGTTCCACCAAGAAGCCATCCAATTGTGAGGACCGTAGCTTCAATTGAAATTCGAACATAAACAATGCTGACGCCTAACTTGCGGTGCAAGCTCATCATAAGTCCATCTCGAGGTCCTGGCCCAAGTCCCGTTGTCAAATAGAGCGAGCTACCAATGCCAATCACCATGATTGCGCCGACCATGTACAACGTCTTCATTATCCAATTCGTTGCGACCGGAAGGTGTGCAGCTGTTAGATCTAGCGCGTACGCAATTACCAAAAGATTCGCAATAGTTCCAAGCCCTGGTTTCTCACGAAGTGGGAACCACAGCAGCAGCACGCATGCGCTAATTAAGAGCGTCGCCCAGCCAATTGACATGTGCGTGTGCTTTGTAATTCCTTGAGCGAATACGGTCCATGGTGTTGCCCCCCAGTGCGACTGCACGAGAAGACCTTCTCCAAAGCCAAAGATTGCGAGTCCACCAACTAATGGCAAGAACATTGGAGGACGAAATGACCATGTCGAAGTAGCTCTCCAAGGAGTAATCGGAATTTTGTGGCTTAACGCTGACATTTTCACAACGCTACTCTTCGCCTTGAGATTCCTTAAATCAACGATTTTTGCCGTTGCAGTATGTGTTCAACACATCATGTGATGTGCGTTGTAGCCTCTACGCGTGTCTGATAACGAAAATTCAAAGTCCCGTTGGTTAAGAGAAAAGAAACAACCCATGGCACCAAGAGCGGCAATTCTTGGTCTAGATGGTCTCGAGCGCGGAGTTAGTTTCGCTGCTGCAGCAATTGCATTGGTATTTGCTGCTCTTTACTTGCCAAGAGTGCTTGCAAAAACAACATTGCTAACGCTCTCTGCAAAACCAGCAAAGGTCGCTCCTTACTGCGGGCACCTCTACAAAAAAGTATTGACTCTCTGCATAAGAACAGAAATCACTCATCCATCATATTGGATGCCTGCATTTCTCGCTTTAACAATTATTGGAGTATTTATTCTGATCTTTGCCTTCATGCGAAAGCGATCCGGGGTGGTAGTTAGTTGTTTGCTACTGGGTCTCTACATTGGCGCGCTTAGTAACGGTCTCCTCTTTGTGTTCGTTGGTGGATGGCTAATTATCCGCGCGCAGCGACTCTCCAAGTATGGTGACGCCTCATTCTCAGGATCTTCACGCAAGGCCAAGGAAATTTCAAAGGCTCGCAAGGAAGGCAGAACTGTATCAACTACAGACGAGCCAACACCTAAGCAAATACCTCAAGCTTCGAAACGCTACACACCAAAGCAGCGCAAGCGTCGTCGTTAGCATGGCTCAACTAGGACTTGATTTTCCAACAGCGTGGGGTCGCAGATATTCCGCCAGGATCTTTCGACACATGTATCAGTCCTATTACGTGGCGCCTTACATTAAATACATGGCGTCGCTCAAGGTTGTAGGCATTGAGAACATTCAAGGTGAACGGCCAATTATTTTTGTTGCCAACCACACAAGCAACCTTGATACTCCACTAACAATTGCTGCGTTTCCAGCGAAGGTCAGGTCACACACTGTTGTTGCGGGTGCGATGGACACATTCTTCATGAATCGAGTAAGTGCATTTAGAGCCGTACTTCGATTCAACGTGATTCCCATAGATCGCCACAAAGTAAACCGCAGGAGTTCACAGCTCGCGATTGAAGTTCTCGAAGACAAATGGAACCTGTTGCTTTTTCCAGAAGGTGGGAGAACGCCCGATGGAAATCTGCAGCAGTTCAAAGGTGGCGCCGCCTATTTAGCGGAGCGCACTAACGCAACAATCATTCCTATTTACATTCACGACATTGGCTACCTACGTGGACCTAAATACGCAAAGGCTCCTAAGTACATCAAAGGACCAAGCCAGTCACGTCATCCAGTGACGGTTGCTTTTGGAAAACCTTTGAAGTGTGGTGACGGAGAAAACATCCGTAAGTTCAACACACGAATCGAAGATGCAGTTGTTGCAC
Organism: uncultured Actinomycetes bacterium; assembly: GCA_903826715.1. Classification (GTDB taxonomy): domain Bacteria; phylum Actinomycetota; class Acidimicrobiia; order Acidimicrobiales; family RAAP-2; genus RAAP-2. The sequence goes on along the minus strand of CAIKFN010000035.1, from coordinate 3,109 downwards.
TTGGTCGTGAAATCAGTGGCGACAATTCGTACAGCGTTAGTCGCCCTAGCGAGAACTCAGACTCGTAACTCTCTCTGCATAAAGCTGATCTGCAGCTGTTTTAAGCGGAGTTAAATTATTGCCAGTCACCTTCGCAATCACCTCATCACAGAGCCACGGATTCATTGCGAGAACTGGACCGTGAGCGTACGTTGCCCAAATAGTTTCGGTGACAAAGCCGTCAAAATGTCCATTGTTCCCACGACCATGCAACACGGTGCCAAGTGGTTCAATTCCAGGCGACAACGTTGTTACTCCGCCGTGATTCTCAAATCCCACCATTTTGTTCTCTCCTACTTGGCTGAGGAGTTCACCCACAGATCTAACTGATCCTCTGGTCGTTTCAACATCAACAAGTGAGAGACCCTCGTAGGCATCGTTGCCCTCAACGCAGAATGATGTTCCAAGAATTTGCAGTCCCGCACAAACAGCAAATACGTGCGCGCCATTTGCAACTCGCTGCTTCAAAGATGACTTCTTTAGAAGATCAGCAGCGAGTCTCTGTGGGCCATCTTCACCTCCACCAAGTAGGTAGAGATCAGCATCAGGAAGTTCATCGGTTATCGAAACGTTCATAACGTCAACGTCAATACCACGTCGAGTAGATCGCTGTGAAAGTGCGAGTGCGTTTCCATAGTCCCCGTAGGTTCCAAGAAGTTCTGGATAGATGAGGGCGATCTTCATCATGCTGTTGTCCTCTGCATCCAGTCACTAAAGGCTGTGTAGTTCGCAAGAAGTTCAGTCGTGTCTGAAGTCTTTGGAAGAGAATTCAAGTCATTTACAACTTCGTACGTGACATTCGCATAATCAAGTCGTGTCGATAGATCTAATCTGCGTTCTCCAAGGCACCAAACTTTTCGGCCTCGAAGTTGCTCAAATGAAACGTCGTAGAGCCACGAAGGATCTTTTCCATCTGCAATGCGAGCATTGATGGCAATCCAGACGTCATCAGTTCCTGGGCTGAGTGATTGAAGAAGCGCATCAAATCCTGCCGGATTTTTTGCGAGCAGCATGTGAATTTTTCTTCCCTGCCATGTACGCACTGCAAATCTTCCGGCTATTGCAGTGACTGACTTCATACTTGTGAGTGACTTTGAGGGATCAACGTTCAACACGTCAAGCGCTGTGGCGGCCATTGCGGCATTTCCCACATTGAACTGACCAGGAATGCTGAGAGAGGTCTGCACCGTTTCATTATCAATTCGAACTTCGCTGCCACTCACACTTGCTACACAACCTGGTTTAGTAAATCCACACACGCACGACCAGGAACCTGATGTTCTGACTATTGATTGAGTGCACTTTGGGCACGAAACTGCGTCAGATGTCCATGGCGTTTCAATGTTGCACCAGCGGATGTTTTTAGCTGACTCACTTGCGTAAACAACAAGAGGATCATTTGCATTCGCAACAACCACAAGGTCATGTGCTGTTTTCGAAAGTGCACTTCGCCATCGTTCAGCGATTGAGCGGACTTCTGTGGCGCGGTCGAGTTGATCCCTTGAAAGGTTCAACAACACAACAACTCGTGGGTTCGTTGCTTCAAGAGCCACTGGGAGCCATGCTTCATCAGTTTCTAATACAACATGAGGTGAACTAGATCCGCTGAGCGCAGCGACGTGACCTGCTGGCATGTTGGCGCCGGTTGCGTTTGAACAGACCTTGTCTCCCCACCCAGCCACACAGAGAGCTGTTGTGGTGGTTTTGCCGTTCGTCCCGCTTACAAGAATGACCTGTCGGTTTTTGCTCAAATCATTTAAAAGCTTCGGGTATATCGCGAGGCCCACTCGCCCACCAGCAACAGTCCCAGAGCCCCGTCCGGTTCCCCTAGAAAGAGAGTTAACCGTGCGAAGGGCACTGAGCGCCAGAAATCCGCGAAGTGAAAGGCGACTACTCATTGCTCTAACGCTAACAACCCTGAAAACACAAAAGGACCAGCCGGGGGGAGGCTGGTCCTTCTGCAAAAACCTGCGCCTTGCCATCAGGGGGGCTTCTGGCAAAACGCGTTGATATGAGTATGCCGATTAACTCACTATCAAGCTAGTTGATTAGATGAATACTTACTATCTGTATAATAGATACATGGAAATTCGCCAACTTGAAGCCCTTTTAGCAATTTCAGACCATGGAAGTTTCTCTGACGCCGCCGCCGCACTTGGAACAGTTCAGTCAAATATCTCATCAAGAATTGCGAAACTCGAAGCTGAACTTGGTACTCAACTAGTTGATCGATCAAGCGGAAAGCTAACTGAGTCAGGAAAAATAGTTAGTGAGCGCTCTCGCCGAGTTGTTGTTGAAGTAAATGCCATTACTTCAGACGTTTCTGAGCTCACAAAAGATGTGCGAGGACAGGTTTCACTAGGGATGATCGGAACAGCAGGTCGCTGGGTGGTGCCACTGCTGCTTGAAGCCCAGCGTCGTGATTACCCACACATTGCTCTTCGAATCACCGAAGGAACTAACTCAACGCTTGAACCACGAGTTGTTGATGGGACGATTGACATGGCAGTTTTGGGATGGCCCGCAAGCGCTCCAGAACTTAAAGACTTCGACCTGTATAGCGAAGACCTCGCAGTCATTGCGCACTACACCCATCCACTTGCGTCTCAAAAAGGAGCAATCTCGCTCAAAGAGCTCTCTCAGCATGAACTACTTCTTCCACTGTCAGGAACACCTATTCGAAAAGAAATTGATGATGCGTGTCGAATTGCTGGTGTGCAACTTAAACCAATAGTTGAACTGGACGGAATTAGAACTATTGCGTCAATGACATTTGATGGTTACGGTCCATCGATTCTTCCAATCACAATGCTTTCAAAGTTTTTACGTGAAAGCTTTAGAGCTATTCCAATTTCTGACATATCGCAGCGAAGAGTAATCCTTGTATCAAGACGATTCGGCTTCCCCTCTGCGCCAGTACGCGCCGTAGAGGCAATGCTTCATCAAGTGACCAGGTCAAATCCAAATACTCCTTCAGGTGTCTACGTCGACACTCCAAAATCTCTGTAATAGTCAGTAGATGGCTAGCGCGCTATCACCTTCAGACATTGCAAAGAGAATTGTCAAGGCT
>CAIKFN010000034.1 GCA_903826715.1 uncultured Actinomycetes bacterium | reverse complement strand
TTCAGTGCGCCTCGCCACACGGCAGAATGGATGTGTGGACGTAACTGCAAGCTCTTTAAGCCCTCGTCGAAAGACTCGCCAAATCTCTGTTGGATCAGTAAAGGTTGGCGGCGACGCTCCAATTTCTATCCAGTCAATGACAACGACCAAGACAGCCAACGTTGACGCAACCCTGGAACAGATCTACGCACTCGCTGCAGCCGGCGCTGACATTGTTCGCTGTACCTGTAATGAGCAAGAAGCCGCCGAAGGACTTGTCCAAATTGTTCCTCGTTCTCCAGTTCCTATCGTTGCCGACATTCACTTCCACGTTGAAATGGCACTCGCAGCTCTTGAAGCGGGCGTTGATGGTCTACGCCTTAACCCGGGCAACTTGCGCAAACCAGAAGAAATCAAACTGGTGGCTAGAGAAGCAAAGGACCGTGGCGTTCCAATTCGCATTGGCGTAAACGCAGGAAGCCTTCACCCAGACATTTATGAAAAATTCGGAGGAGCCACACCTGAAGCGCTCGTTGAGTCTGCACGTATTGAACTTGCATACTTCCAAGAGGTGGGATTTGACGACGTAAAGATTTCTGTCAAAGCATCTTCAGTTGCAACAATGATTGCGGCGTACCGACTCGCTTCTGAAACATTCGATTACCCACTTCACCTTGGAGTCACCGAAGCAGGCCCACTGCCTGGTGGCCTCTTAAAGGGAACCGCTGGTATTGCAACATTGCTCGCTGAAGGAATTGGTGACACACTTCGCTACTCACTTACCGCTGACCCAGTTGAAGAAGCCAAGGCTGGACGCATGTTGCTTGAAACCTTGGGGCTACGCGAGCGAAAGGGTCTTGACCTGATTGCATGTCCTAGTTGTGGTCGTTCAGAAGTTGACGTCATCAAGATTGCCAATGAAGCGCAGGCGGCACTGTCAGAACTAAACATCCCAATCCAGGTTGCTGTTATGGGGTGCGTTGTTAATGGACCTGGTGAAGCACGTCACGCTGACCTTGGAATCGCTGCTGGAAAAAAGCGCGGCCACTTGTTCATTCGTGGCGAAATCATTCGTGTTGTTAAAGAAGACGAAATGGTCCAAGCGTTGGTCGAAGAAGCAAAGAAGATCGCTGAAGAGGGCGTAGAAGCACGTCTTGCTGCGAGAGATACATCTGCTGCTGCAGAAGCTGAAGCCGACCGTGCCACACTGCTTGAGCTAAAGGGTTCTGACGCAAATAATTCTCAGGCCAAGATTGCAAATATCCGCCGACGCATCGAAAGCTAATCAAGCAATTGGTAGTGTGCATCAACGCTTTAAAGGAGAACTGTGGCATCAGCATTAACCCCTCAGGCTGAAGACTTCCCACGCTGGTATCAAGACGTGGTTGCCAAGGCCGAGATGGCTGATAACGGCCCCGTTCGAGGCACCATGGTTATTCGCCCGTATGGCTACGCCATCTGGGAACGCATGCAAGCAGAAATCGATGTTCGCATCAAAGAAGCCGGTGCAGAAAATGCGTACTTCCCACTTTTTATTCCAGAAAGCTATCTAGCTCGCGAAGCACAACACGTTGAAGGATTCAGTCCCGAGCTCGCGGTTGTAACTCACGCCGGGGGAGAAGTACTCGCAGAGCCCGTTGTTGTTCGTCCTACATCTGAAACAGTCTTTGGTGAATTCATGGCTAAGTGGATTCAGAGTTACCGCGACCTTCCACTTCTTCTTAACCAGTGGGCCAACGTTGTGCGCTGGGAACTGCGACCACGACTCTTCCTTCGCTCTTCGGAATTTCTGTGGCAAGAGGGTCACACCGCTCACGACAGTTACGAAGATGCATCTGCCTACGTGAACGGTATCCACACAAACGTGTACAACGACTTTCTCGAAAAAGTTCTCGCCATGCCTACCTACTTAGGAATCAAGCCACCGAGTGAACGCTTCGCTGGTGCGATCAACACAATGACGTGTGAAGGAATGATGCGCGATGGCAAGGCTCTACAAATGGCAACGAGTCACGAACTCGGTCAAAACTTTGCAAAAGCATTCGACATTAAGTTCCAAAACAAAGAGGGACAGTCAGCACTCTGTTGGACAACATCGTGGGGATCATCAACTCGACTCGTTGGTGGACTCATCATGGCTCACGGTGACGACAACGGTCTCATTGTTCCGCCACACCTAGCTCCGACGCAAGTTGTTGTTATTGCAGTTCGTGAAGACGAC
>CAIKFN010000033.1 GCA_903826715.1 uncultured Actinomycetes bacterium | reverse complement strand
TTCTTGGAGCTGAAGGTCTCGGTTGAACCGGGATGGCAAAAGCGTGACGACATGCTTGACCGCTTCGGTTACTAAATACTTTCTAAAAACGTAATAACTTCTTGCTTGTCGCGAGTTCGCTTCATTGGCGGAAGTTTCTTGAACATTTCACTTCGATACCTTGCTTCGGCGAGTCGAATGTCAAGCACCGCTACAACTCCGCGGTCGGTCTTTGAGCGGATAAGTCTTCCAACTCCTTGAGCGAGCAACATTGACGCTCTTGGAAGGTCAACTTCCATAAAGGGGTTCGTCGAGAGATCTCGTCGTGCATCAGCCAGCGGGTCACCAGGCACGCTGAAGGGGAGTCGGTCAATAGTCACCAAACTCAGTGAGCCACCAGGGACGTCAATTCCTTGCCAGAAACTGGCAACTGCAAAAAGGCTTGCTGCTTCAATGTCGCGGAATTGCTCAATTATTCGCTGCCGAGAGAGTGTCCCTTGAACTAGTACCGGAGTTGTTATTCGTTTTTCAACTGCTTCAGAAACTCGGTTCATAACGGAACGATTTGTAAAGAGAGCGAGTGTTCTGCCTTTCGCTGCAGTTATGAGTTCAACGAGCTTTTCAATAATCGCAGCTTCAGCACCATCTTCATTTCGTCCTGGAAAGTTCTCAGGAACATAGAGCAATGAATTCTCTTGGTAGTTAAATGGGCTTTCAAAACGCTCAACAATGCAGTCTTCGTCTAACCCCAAACTCTTTGGCAGGGTGTCTGGAATAGTTGCGCTTGTAAGAACAGCGGTCACGCTACCCCAGAGATCGTCGTGCAGTCTTGGTCCTACGTCTACGAGCGAAATTTCAATTCCAATGTCGCGTTCGCGTTTAACAAGAAAAAGAAGTTCACCCTTTTTGATGCTGTTGATGCGCGCCAGATCATTACCAAGGTGAACCGCTGGACCAAGAGTTCTGCTGCGACGTGCCTCTTCATTCGGATCAGTAAGTGTGAGTGCCCTAATTGCTTCAATTATTTGTGTGACGATCGTTGCTGCTGCAGTAATTTCGCGCGCACAGTCTTCGCTTAGCCCAGTGAGTTGATTGGAGTCGAACTGAATCTCTAATGATGTTGAAAGCCTGTCGGCAATCGCTACGAGTTCGAGGCATTTCGACAAATGTTCATTGCCTAGTAATGGGCGAGCGACTCCAGATAGCGCACGAAGACTCTGTGCGGTGAATGATGTTCCAAGAAGTGACGCAAAGATGTCAAGCACATCATGAGCTTCATCAAAAACTACAAATTCATGTGCTGGAAGCAACATTGATCCAGACGCCAAATGCGCAGCGTAGAGATGAGTATTAACTATTAACAAATTGCTCTCGGCGGCTCTATCTTTTGCGAGCTCGGCGAAGCAGTTACCACCCTGTGGGCACTGGGCGCGACCAAGGCACTCTTGCGCCGTTACCGAGAGGCCACGCCATGCTCGGTTGTCAACTTCAAATGGAATTTCATCTACGTCACCAGTTGTTGTCTCATTGGACCAAGCAAGAATCCTTCGCATTTGGTCTGCAATGCCCTTAGGAACGTCAGTTCCATCATCAAAACTCATTTGCGCTCCACCACTGACGCTCTGAGCACGGTTACGACATAAGTAGTTCTGCTTGCCCTTCAAAATTGCAACCTTCGTTTTGCTTGAATACTGCGCAACCGTTGGTGCGTCTTTAGAAAACAACTGATCTTGGAGATTTTTCGTTGCTGTTGCAATAACAACTCGGTGTCCACTCATTACGGAGGGGATCAAGTACGCAAGTGATTTTCCAACACCGGTTCCAGCTTCTACAACGAGGTGTTGGCGACGTGAAATTGCCTTCGCTACAGCTCGCACCATCTCGCGCTGACCTTCACGGGTCTCGCCACCACCTGGCAGGTCTTGGGTAATCCGGTCGAGCAGTTCAATTGCCCGGTCGGAGTCAATTTCTATGACATCTTCGCCAACTTGAATTCCTGCTTCGTCCTGTGGCTCCACGTAGGGCATGTCGTCATCTGGGTCGAAGGATTCCACGAGACGACCTTAGATGGTGCGGTGCAGTTCTTTTACCGATTAGGACTAGGTTTTATACGTGTCTGATCCACGTCCGGTCCCAGTTCCGCTCTCCTTAGAGCGTTCTAACGTGCCCCAGCACGTAGCTGTCGTGATGGACGGCAATGGTCGTTGGGCTCAGCGCCAAGGACTCCATCGAACTGAAGGACACGGCGCCGGCGAGGCATCAATTGTCGACACCGTCTATGGAGCACTCAGTATTGGGGTTAAAGCGCTAACGCTGTATGCGTTCTCAACAGAGAACTGGCGACGTCCAGTTGATGAAGTCCGCTACTTAATGAACTTCAATAGAAGTCTGATGGAGCGCCGCCAGCACGAATTACACGCTGAAGGCGTTCGAATTGTGTTCTCAGGTCGCCGCGACTGGCGTGTGCCTAAGGGCGTCCTAAAACGCATTGAAGAAGCTGAAGAACTCACTAAGAAAAACAAAACAATGACGCTCAACATTGCTTTTAACTACGGTGGGCGAGCAGAAATTGTTGACGCCGTCCAACAACTTGTTCGAGACAAAGTTCCAGCAAGCAAAATTGATGAGAAGGCAATTCGCTCACGTTTGTATCACCCTGAGCTTGCTGACCCGGACCTCGTGATTAGAACGTCTGGTGAATACAGAACGTCTAACTTCCTGCTCTGGGAGATGGCGTATACGGAAATGGTTTTTACAGACGTTCTTTGGCCAGACTTTCGCCGTGAGGATCTCTTCAGCGCTGTTGAAGAATTCCAGCTGCGTGAGCGACGCTTTGGAGGGCTCGACAAGTGAAAGCAACAAAGACAGCCATAATTCTTCTCGTTCTTATTTACGCATTCCTATGGGTCTTAGAAATCAATGGCGTAACAAGCTTGCTCACGCCCCTCGCTATCCCGCTCATTTTGGGAGTGATGATTGCTGGCGGTGTTGCACTCGATAGATACCTTGGAGTCAAGCCCCACAAGCCAAAGTGGAATGACGCAGATGATGAGATGGAGAAGTGAAGGAACTAAAAGATGATGCAGTTGTTCTTCGGACCTATAAGTCTGGGGAATCAGATCGTGTCGTAGTTCTTTGGACGAGGAATCACGGAAAGATTCGAGTATTTGCAAAAGGAATTCGAAAGCCAACGAGCAAGATTGGTGGTTCACTTGAACCACTCAGTTACGTAAAAGTTCATCTGGCACAGTCCAAGGGTGATCTCTACATCGCAAAAAATGTGCAACTCATTGATCAGCTGAAAACCCTTCGAGGAGACTACGACCGTATCAACGCTGGATACGGAGTTGTTGAAGTCATCGATGCCATCCCGAGTGACGACGTCGCCGACGAAGGAATCTTTGAACTACTAACCAGAGTGCTACTCAGCCTTGATAACCCCGAGTTTCATCCAATGCTCATTCCAGCGTCGTTCTATTTCAAACTTTTGGCGCACGATGGATCAGAGCCGGTTGTTGAGCACTGTGTCAATTGTGAAAAAACTGGTCCACTCGTTTCATTTGACGCTCAAATGGGTGGGACACTTTGCGCCACTTGCAGGTCAGGCGTTTCAATCAGTGCTGATGGACTGGCACTGATTCGTCGAATACTCGGAGGCGACCTTGCGGGAGTGCTTCGAGATGCGTCACCTGCGGGAGCAGGTGAAATTATGGCTATTGCCCAAGACTCAATTGAGCAGCACTTCGGAAAGCGCCTAAAGGTTGCACGCTCTACGCCACCGCTCGCAGGCCCCAAAGACGCACGGTAGGGTCGCTTCGTGTCATCAATCTTTTGGTTCCGTCGTGACCTGCGACTAGGCGATAATCCAGCACTTAACGCCGCGGTGCGTGCTGGCGATGGCGATGTTGTGCCCGTATGGATTGTTGACACCACATTCTCTTCTCCAGCGGGACCGAATCGAGTCAAGTTTCTTCGCTCAACACTTCAATCACTCGACGCTTCACTTAATAAGAAACTCACTATTCGTTGCGGCGACCCGGCAAAAGAACTACTCGATCTCGCTAGGGAAGTTGGAGCGACTGAAGTGTTTGCTACTGGTGACTATGCACCTAAAGGACGCTCACGAGACGAAATAGTTGGCGCATCACTCGCAAGGGCTGGTGTCACACTTCATTTCATTGACTCACCGTATTCAGTCATCCCAGGAACCGTTAGGACTCAGACGGGAACACCATGTCGTGTCTTTACGGCATTTCGACGTGGCTGGGAACTCCAACCACTCGAAACCCCACTCGATGCACCAACTGGTGTCTCTTGGGCGCAGGGAACATCAGTCTCACTCGATGAACTTGTGAATCACTCAGCGACACGTCGCCCTCATTACTTTGGCGACCTGGGTCTCATAGAAGCCAAGAGCATTCCAGAAGCCGGAGAAAAAATTGCTCATCAGCTACTGGAGGACTTTCTTCCCTCGGTTGATGCTTACAACGAAGCAAGGAACATTCCTTCAATCGCAGGTGTGAGCCGGTTAAGTCCACATTTACGTTTTGGAACAATTCACCCTCGCCAGATCCTGAGTGCTGTTGATGGAATGTCAACGGGAGCAGTGCAGTACCGATCTGAAATTTGCTGGCGAGAGTTTTACGCCGACGTCTTATTCCACAACCCACAAGCAGTTAGCAGCAACTTGATCTCAACAATGGACCAACTACGTATTGATCGTAACGACAAGGCAGTTGAGCGGTTTCAAATGTGGGCCAAGGGTGAAACTGGGTACCCCATGGTTGACGCAGCAATGCGCCAGCTCTTAGAAGATGGATGGATGCACAACCGCGTTCGAATGCTGGTTGCCTCATTTCTAGTTAAACATCTTCACCTCGACTGGCGCTGGGGGGCAAAGTGGTTTATGTGGCACCTCATTGATGGCGACATTGCTTCAAATCAAAATGGTTGGCAGTGGACAGCGGGCACTGGCACCGATGCCGCTCCTTTCTACCGTGTGTTCAATCCATCTCTTCAGGCGGAACGGTTCGATCCGCAGGGACTATTTATTCACAAGTACGTAAACGAACTGAGAGACATTCCTGCGCCACAGTGCCTGCAACCCGGTGGCGGTGAAGGACTACTCGCAGCTCCTGGTTACTTTCCACCAATGGTTGACGCTTCGACAGAACGAGACGAAGCACTTGCTCGCTACGCTGAAGCAAAAGAGCTCGCTAAGGCCACCAAGTGAGTGAATTTGGTGTTTACGTGCACGTTCCTTTCTGTGCACACAGATGTGATTACTGCGCCTTTGCAACGTACGCTGACCGCGACCATTTGATGGATGACTATGTGGCGTGCGTGGTGCAGGAAATAACGTGGGCCGTGAGTGATGGCATGAAGTCAGCAACCTCAGTGTTCTTTGGTGGTGGCACGCCGTCAAGACTCAGCGCTCAACAACTACTTCAGATCCTTGATGCAATCCCTAAATCAGATGACTGTGAAGTCACTGTTGAGTGCAACCCAGAAGACGCTGACCTCGAGCGACTGAAGGCCTACCGAGCTGGTGGGGTAAATCGCATGAGCTTTGGTGTTCAGTCAACTCAGCCAGCAGTACTTGCAGACCTTGGACGCAGGCACGGCATCATGGCGCACGAAGAAGTATCAAAAACTGTCACTGAAGCAGGCTTTTCGACTTGGAACATGGACCTCATTGTTGGTTCGCGTGCAGAAACTCCTCAAGACGTCAGAAACACTCTTAATGATTTACTCACGCTTGATAATCCGCCGCCTCACATCAGTTGTTACGCACTTACCCCAGAACCGGCAACACCACTCGGACAAGATCCAAACCGCCACCCCGATGAAGATGACACGGCAGACTCGTATGACATTGTTGGCCAAACCCTCGAAGCAAGTGGCTACGAGTGGGAAGAAATTTCTAATTGGGCCAAACCTGGTCACGAGTGTCGACACAATCACGTCTACTGGGACCAAGGCGACTACATAGGTTTCGGCTCTGCTGCGCACTCACATCTGCACGGACGACGTTTCTGGAATGTTCGTACACCAGATCGATACATTGCCATGGTGCAGGCTGGCGAGAAGCCTCTCGGCGGCGAAGAAATCTTGGACGAAGAGACAAAAGAGTTTGAACGCGATTCGCTTGCACTGCGCACCAGGCGCGGAGTTGCCGTGGAGGCATTCGATTCCCTTGATGAAATAGCTCACCTAATTAATGTGGAATCAGGCCAGGTGATACTGGCCCCCGAGGGTCGATTACTGGCCAATCAAGTCATTGTGCGTCTGAGGAGCAGTAACTAGTCCGGTAGCCTTGGGAGATGGAATCCATGCCCGAATTAGCCCCAGACCTGCTCGACAAAGTAACCAACCTCGCCAAGCGCCGCGGGTTCATCTTTCAGTCTGCAGAGATCTATGGGGGATTTCGCTCAACGTACGACTACGGCCCACTCGGTGTAAACATGCTTCGCAACGTAAAGGACCAGTGGTGGCTTTCGATGGTGCAACTTCGTGACGACGTTGTTGGTATCGACGCAGCAATTCTCGGTCCTCCTGCGGTCTGGGCCGCTTCTGGTCACCTCGAAACGTTTACTGACCCACTGGTTGACTGTCGCAACTGTAAAGAGCGCTGGCGCGAAGACAAGATTGACGGCATTTGTCCTAAGTGTGGTTCTAAAGAATTCACCGAGCCACGTGCATTCAACTTGATGTTCAAAACACAAGCTGGACCAGTTGAAGGTGAAGGCGCAACTGCGTATCTTCGCCCAGAAACTGCGCAAGGAATGTTTACAAACTTTGGAAATGTTCTTGCATCGATTCGAAAGAAACCACCATTTGGTATTGCACAAGTGGGTAAGTCGTTCCGTAACGAAATCACTCCACAGAACTTCGTGTTTCGTACTCGCGAATTCGAACAAATGGAAATGGAATACTTCGTTCCACCAGCCGAGGCGCCTAAGTGGCATCAGTACTGGATTGATGCGCGCTACAACTGGTACATCAACCTAGGAATCCCAGCTGAGTTCCTGCGCCTGCACGAACACGCACTCGCAGACTTGTCGCACTATTCAAAGGGAACAACTGACGTGGAGTTTGCCTACCCGTGGGGTTGGGACGAACTAGAAGGCATTGCCAACCGTGGTGACTACGACTTAACACAGCACTCAACGCACTCGGGTACCAAGCTTGACTACTTTGACCCAACAACTAACGAGCGCTATACGCCGTACGTTATTGAGCCTGCAGCCGGAGCCACACGAGCAATGATGGCGTTCTTGCTTGCGGCATATCACGAAGACGTGGTTGAAGGTGAAACACGCTCAGTGCTTCGACTTGACTGGCGTATTGCGCCGTATCAAGTTGCAATCCTTCCGTTATCGAAGAAGCCAGAACTCGAAGGTGTGTCACGTGAAATTCTTGCGAAGTTGCAGCCTCACTTCATGTGTGACTACGACGTCACCCAGTCAATTGGCAAGCGTTATCGCCGCCAAGATGAAGTCGGAACACCGTTCTGCATCACTGTGGACTTTGACACATTGCAAGACCAGTCGGTTACCGTTCGTGACCGTGACACCACTGAGCAGACTCGCGTAAAGATCTCAGACCTGCTGAGTGATCTTCGTCGTCGCACAAATCAAGAATAAGGAATGACAATGAAAATCAATAACAGAGTTACCGAACTTCTCGGTGTTGACTACCCAATCCTTCAAGCACCGATGGGATGGATTTCACGTAGCCCACTCGCCAGTGCAGTCAGCAACGCTGGCGCCATGGGCATCATTGAAACTTCATCAGGAGAACTCGACGCGATCAAGGTTGAGATTCAAAAGATGAAGGAACTCACGAAGAATCCATTTGCGGTGAACATTGCACAAGCATTTGTGCGCGATCCAGACATTGTTCAATTCGTTATTGACCAAGGCGTGCAGTTTGTTACAACGTCTGCAGGGGATCCAACCAAGCACACCAAGACGTTTAAAGAAGCTGGCCTTACGGTATTTCACGTAGTTCCAACATTGGCTGCCGCCCTAAAGGCAGTTGACGCTGGTGTCGATGGCCTCATTGTTGAAGGTGGCGAAGGTGGCGGATTCAAGAACCCACGTGACGTTTCAACAATGGTTTTGTTGCCACTTGTCTGTTCAAAGGTGAGCGTTCCTGTCATTGCGGCTGGTGGAATCACTGATGGAGCTTCAATGGCCGCAGCGTTCGCTCTCGGAGCTGAAGGTGTGCTCATGGGAACTCGCATGGTTTCGTCACTCGAGTCACCGGTTCATGACAACTGGAAGAACACCATTGTTAATGGGGCAGAGACTGACACCGTGTTCCTTAACCGTTTCTCACGCCCAGCACTTCGTGCCATTAGAACTGAGCGCACAACTCGCCTCGAGCACGAAGACAATGTCTCAATGGCTGAGTTCGCAACAATGAAAGATCTTTACTTCGGTGGCGACATGGAAGCATCAGTTGCTCTTAGCGGTCAGGTGATGGGACGAATTGAGTCAATTCTCCCGGTTGCTGAGATCATTGAAGGCACCATGCGTGAATTCCACGCAGTCATCAAGAATCTTTCTACGAAGTACTAACGCTTGTAGTTGCTGGAGCTCGCCAAAAGAGTGCGGGCAGAACAATTGCGGCACCAAAAATTCCACCTAGCCAGCAGTCGCCGGTCCAGCCGTAACTTGAGTAGATAACACCTGCAAGGTAGGAGCCAATTGATGCTCCGCTAAAGCAGCACACCATGTAAGCGCTATTAATGCGACTACGCGCCTCTGGCATGAGTGAATAAATAACTGATTGGTTTGTTATCTGCACCGTCTGCATTCCAGCGTCCATCACAATGATTCCAATAGCGAGGCCCATGAGCATGTGCTGACCAATGCCCAAAATTACGAACGAAACCATAAGAACCGCTGCACCAATAATCGTCATTACCTTGGTGCGCTGCTTGTCAGCCTGTGCGCCAGCCGCGTTAGCGGCGAGAATACCCGCCACACCAAAGAGTCCGAAGAGGCCAATCACGGCATTGGAGTACTTGAATGGTGCAATAGCTAAATGGAACGAGAGTGGTGTCCACAGAGTGCTGTTGGCAGCAAATAACAATGAGCCAAAGTAGGCACGTTTTTGGAGCTGACGATGCTTCGTAATAAGCAACCAAGAACTCATCACCAGAGTCCGGTAGCGAACGTGCGAGCGAATCGGCTCCTGTGGCAGCGCGAAATGCATGACGCCAGCCATAGCAATGAGAAGTCCAGCCGCGCACACGTACACTGCTCGCCATCCCCAGGCCTGTGCGATGAGACCAGAAAAGGTGCGTGACAGCAGCACACCCATGAGGAGTCCGGTCATTACCTTGCCTATGACGCGCCCACGTTGTTCTTCTGGAGCTAGGTCTGCTGCGAAGGGAATAATTACTTGTCCTCCAACTGAAGTAAGGCCAATCAGCACTGAAAGGACTACGAAGAACGAAAACGAAGTAATAAATGATCCAATTCCAACCATCATCGCTGCGAGCAAGAATATGCCCACAACTAATTTTCGACGAGGAATGATGTCGCCTAGAGGCACGACGAAGGCGAGTCCCATCGCATAGCCAGTTTGTGTGCACGTCATTAATGCTGATGCGGTTGAAGTGCTGACATGAAATTCGCCGCGCAATTGATGCAACAAGGGCTGCACGTAATACAGATTCATCACAATGATGCATGCGCCAAGCGCCATCAGGAGAGTCAGTACCTTTGAGAGAGGCGCATGTTCTTTTTGCTTGTTCAAGTTACTGCGCTTCAGCAGAGGGGATTGAATACGTCACTTGTGACTTTGCAACGAGTTTTGTTTCCCCGCGAGAAAAAATCTCCACATCTACAACTGCAAGCTTGCGACCCAGTTTCAGGATGCGACCTCGAGCCATGAGATCGGTAATCGCTGGTTTGCGTAGGAAATCAATGTGCAGACTTGTTGTAACTGCAAGTAGCACTGGACCAATTTGAGCGAGGATGGCCATCCACGCTGCCGTGTCGGCGAGAGTCATCATTGTTGGTCCTGAGATTGTTCCGCCTGGGCGACCATGGCGCTCGCTAGTAGGCAGACACACCAAAACAGTGTCGCCAGCTACTTCTTCAACGCGAGGAACATCTGCGTTTGGAAATGCATTAACGAGAATTTCTTGAAGCTGTTCTACGTTAAGTATTGCCACTTAATTACGCGACCTTCTTGTACTTTGCCGTAGCAATTGGCCCTAGAAGGGCCAATGCGATAACTGCGTAGATAAGTGTCATCCATGTTGAGTTGCCGTGTGGTTGACCATTCATTAGTCCGCGTACCGCTTGTGCTGCCTGACTGACTGGCTGGTTACGTGCAAAAACTTGCAGCCAGCTTGGCATTGAAGAAACTGGAACAAAAATTGATGACGCGAACGTAATAGGGAAGATAAGTGGAAATGTCATGGCCTGTGCCGCCTCTGAATTGGGCGCAGCGAGTCCAATGAAAGCAAAGCCCCATGACAAGCAGTACGAGAACAGAAGCATTAGTAGGCACGCCTGCATGTAGGAAACGAAACTTCCCGTCGGACGAAAGCCAACGAGAAATCCAACAACGGTGATGACAAAAATCACCATGACATTTCGAGAGAGGTCAGCAACAGTTCTGCCACCAAGCACAGCCATTCGTGCCATTGGTAGTGCACGGAATCTTTCGATGAGCCCCTTTTGAAGGTCTTCTGCGAGACCAATGGCGGTTCCAACTGCTCCGAAGATGGTCGTCTGAACGAGGATCCCCGGAATCAGGAAGTTTACGTATGAGTTTCCTGGGGTTTTGATTGCTCCTCCAAAAACGTAGCGGAAGAGAACCACGAACATAATTGGCTGAATGATGGCGAATACCAATGTTGTTGGAATTCGAACTAAAGAAATCAGGTCACGCTTGGCAATCGTGAGTGTGTCACTGATGGACCAGCGAAGTCTGCTTTTCTTAGAGATAGTCGAGGTGCTCATGCTTTTGCCTTTCGTCCACGCTGCTTCTTTGCAGGTTCGACCGGAGTTCCCGTTACTTCTTCTGCCTTGTGTCCAGTGAGATTTAGGAACACATCGTCAAGACTTGGCTCGCGGAGGGCGAGTCCGGCAATTGTGATTCCAGATGCGTCGAGGCGACGAAGTGCGTCAGCTGCCGTTGCAGGGCCTCGTGCAACTGTGAAATCAACAACGGTGCCTTCAATATTTGCTGGTTTGTCTGAAATGTCCTTGACTAACTCTGCGCCACGACGAGCATCATCAGTTGAGGCAAAAGTGAGGGAAAGAACTGTGTTGCCAAGTTGTGTTTTAAGTTCTTGCGATGTTCCTTGGGCAATGATCTTTCCGTGATCGAGAACAACAAGTTGCTTCGCTAGTCGGTCAGCTTCTTCGAGGTACTGGGTTGTTAGGAGAACAGTCGTCCCACCTTCAACGAGTGTCTCAATAATGCTCCAGAGATCTTGGCGACTTTGGGGATCAAGTCCAGTTGTTGGTTCGTCAAGGAACAGAAGTGGTGGTCGAGCAACAAGAGCTGCCGCAAGGTCGAGTCGTCGGCGCATTCCACCTGAGTAGGTCTTTGCCACACGGTTTGCAGCGTCAGTGAGACCGAACTGCTCGAGAAGCTCGTGTGAACGGCTTGAAGACACAGATTTGTCAATGTGATTGAGAAGTCCAACCATTCGAATGTTCTCGAACCCAGTGAGGTTCTCGTCAACCGTTGCGTACTGACCAGCAAGTCCAATACTGCGACGAACGGCGTCAGCTTGCTTCACGACGTCAAAACCGTTAACGGTTGCGGACCCCGAGGTTGGCTTCAGAATGGTCGAAAGGATTCGGACCATGGTGGTTTTACCCGATCCATTGGGGCCGAGTAGTCCAAAGACTTCTCCTCGGGGCACCTGGAGTGAGACCCCATCAAGTGCCTTGACCTCTCCGTCTTTAAATGAACGGGTGATATTGAGTGCTTCTACAGCGAAATCAGACATAGGAAGAGTTTAGGCAATTGAACAAGGCCTTTGCACTCAGCCAGGCCATAAGGCACTACCGTCTTTACATGGCTATTTCGGACAATGAGATTGCGCAGGTGCGCGCAGCAACTGACATTGTTGCGTTAATTAGCGAACAAGTTGCCCTTAAAAAATCTGGAACAAGGTGGGGTGGCCTCTGCCCATTTCACGGAGAAAAGACCCCTTCATTTTCGGTGAACGCACAAGAAGGTATTTACTACTGCTTCGGATGTCGAGCATCAGGCGATCAAATCACGTGGGTCCGCGAAATGCTGCATATGGACTTTATGGAAGCGGTGCGCTTTCTCGCTGACAAAGCTGGCATTGAACTTCACGAAGACGATAAGTCTGGTCCGGCAAGAAAAGATAAACAAGAGTTCATGTCTGCCATGGATAAAGCAGTTGCCTGGTATCACGAGAGACTACTCACTGGAAAAGATGCTCGTGACGCTCGCGAATACTTAAAGACGCGCGGCATTAATGGTGAGATTGCACGTCAGTTCCAGCTCGGTTGGGCACCAGATGAGTGGGACGGGTTATCGAATGCACTGTCGCTTAATGAGAAGGTGCTGCTTGGAACCGGGCTCGGGTTTGTAAACAAGCGCGATCGTCGCCAAGACTCACTTCGCGCAAGAATCATCTTTCCTATTTTTGATCCAGCTGGAAAAGCAATTGCAGTCGGTGGTCGAATTCTTCCAGCCGCCGCCGATGTTGTTCGCCCCGATGGCCGAACTGAGCCTAAATACAAAAACAGCCCTGAGACCCCGATCTATTCAAAGAGACGAACTCTCTACGCGCTTAACTGGGCCAAAGAAGACATCATCAAGTCTGGCGAAATAATTGTGTGTGAGGGTTACACCGACGTCATTGCATTCTTTATGGCTGGCATGCCACGAGCAGTTGCAACGTGTGGCACTGCACTCGGCGAAGAGCACTTTCGAACCATGCGTAATTTCGCCAAGCGCATTGTGCTGGCCTACGACGCAGACAGCGCCGGACAGAGTGCCGCAGCGTCGGTGTACCAATGGGAGAAGCAACACGAAGTTGATGTTGCTGTTGCTCGTCTTCCAAAGGGCACGGACCCCGCAGAGCTTGCACAAAAGGATCCAGAAGCGCTTAGGGATGCAATTGCGAATGCTGTTCCATTCCTACAGTTTCGCCTTGAGAGAGTTCTTGAAGCCGCCAACCTCGCAACCGCCGAAGGTCGTGCTCGTGGGGCAGAGGCGGCACTGGCAGTTCTTGCCGAGCACCCTAATGATCTCGTTCGTGACCAGTACGTACTTCAGGTTGCTGACCGACTTCGCTTAGAAGTGAGTGCTCTTCGTCCCAAAGTTGCTGAAGCGGTTCGAAGTGGAGCTCGAAAGTACATTGACAATGAACCACCAACTGAGAGCGCGCCCATGCAACGTGCGCCACTTTCACCAATGCCTCGACCGGGCCTCGAAGCACTTCGACTCTGTGTTCACGCCCAACCAGCGATTAAAGAGCGATTCGTTATTCATTACTTCATTAATGAAATTCAGCGTGAAATCTTTGAAGGTATTTCATCGGGACAGCCAATTAGCGATGTCATAGAGAAGCTGAGTCAACAAGGTGAAGAAGAAGCCGCCCAAGTCCTTAGCGAGATTGTCGTTTCAGAGCTAGACCGTGACTACGGAGAACGTGAAGTGTCGGCAGTCATTGCGCAGCTCCTAAGAGCTGCGGTAACTGAGGAATTAAAGAACGTTGAACGAGAACTTCGTGATGGGTCTATTGCTCCTGACGTGGCAATGGCGACTATTCGTGACGTCAAGATTCGCATTGATTTGCTTGGTGGAGCTCAGGCTGCAGAAGCTGAGCAGGATCTGCGTGCTTGGTTAGAAGAGCGCGCCACTTCGTGAACAACTCACCAAGGGGAGTCATTGGCGGTCTAGTCATGACGCCACCATTAAGTGTGGAAGAAGAGCGCAGGCTTCACCCAGTTATTCAAGCGGGAAGAAAAGCTGCAGCCATTCTTGCAAAAGGAAAAGTTACCGATCAAGCAAGACGTAGAAAACTACAGCGTGAGCGCCAAGAAGGTCAAGACGCAGAGACACGGCTACTGCAAGCAACCTGTGGACTTGTGCGCACACGAGTCATGGAACGTGGATATCGGTTCGGTAGCGAAGACCTCGAAGCCGCAGGTATTGAAGGCCTCGTTAATGCGCTGCATCGTTTTGACCCAAAACAGGGGACCCGATTTTCAACGTACGCAAACTACTGGATTATGAAACTTGTAAATCAAGCGGTGCAACAGCAAGCTGGTCTAACTGATTCTGAAATGCGACAAGTACTCGCATTGCAAAAGCTTGAGCGTCTTCACCCAACCAAGCGTCTAACTAAAAAAGATGTCGCGGAGGAGCTTGGAATTTCGCAATCGAAAGCTATAGAACTGCTTCAAATGAACCGTGATCTGAATGCACGACGTTATGAGCAGGTGGCACCTTACGAGATGAGTGAAATAAAGCAAACCAGTGATCCTGGCGATGCTCCGTCATGGGTGATTGATGCACTTCGTGAGCTCTGCGGGGAAGACTTTGATGCATTTTGGCAAGCAACATTTCGAACCATGTCGATTGAAGAGATTGCGAACAAGAAGGGCATAAGTCGACAAGGTATGACAAAGCGGATTGAACGTTGTCGCAGAGCAGTTCGTGAAAGCCCGGTTGCTGAGCGACTTCAGAGGTGGTTTGACCAGCAGTAGTGCCTAGTTGTGGGTGCTAATGTTTATTTACCTTCGGGTGCAATCCCAGATAGCTCAATTGGCAGAGCAAGCGACTGTTAATCGCTAGGTTGCAGGTTCGAGTCCTGCTCTGGGAGCTTATTTTACGGAAATCCGTATTTTCGCTTTCTTTTGAATCAATGTCTACGTCAATTGGTTCTGCGCCTACTGTTAGGCATTATGAAAATACTTATCGTTGGCGGCACATCCTTTGTTGGAAGATCTATTGCACATGCGGCAGTAGCAAAAGGACACGATGTCTCTGTTCTTAATCGTGGAGTAACTCCTAATGATTTACCAGATTCTGTACATCGGTTGATTGGTGACCGCCAGGGAGATCTCTCAGTACTTAATGACAAGTCATTTGACGTAACTATCGATGCAATTGCATATCGCCCTAAAGACGTTGAACAACTTGCAAAGGCGCTTGGTAATAGAGGAGGCCATTACATTCAGATCTCTTCTATTTCTGCGTATAAGTACCCAGCGGCAGTTGGGGCCAAAGAAGATACCCCAATTTTGGAACTTGGAACTACTGACCTAGATGCTCCGGTCGATGGTCAAACATATGGGCCGCTTAAAGCAGCGAGTGAGCGAACTGCTCATGAATACTTTGGTACGAATGTTGGAATTATTCGTCCTACGTACGTAATTGGATCACACGATAAAACAATGCGCTTTCCATACTGGGTTGCTCGCATTCAGCGTGGGGGAAAAGTTGCATTCCCTGGACCGGCAAGCAGCGCAATGCAGTGGATTGATGCACGCGACTTAGGTGAATTCACGGTTTTAATGGCTGAAAAGAAATTTGTTGGTGGAGTTCATATCTGCAGCCCTTCGTTGGGGATGGGTTTCGGTGATGTGCTGCAGCGAATTGCTAAGCGCGTTGGGCCAAGTGGTACTGAGCTCGTAGAAATTGCGCCATCGAAGCTAAGTGATTCATCATGGTTCGAGAAGTTCCCACTCTGGTCTGGTGGATTTGATCCAACATCTCTTGCAATAAATAATGAGTACGCAGTGTCACTTGGGCTGACACTTCGTAGCCTCGAAGAGAGCATTGATGACACCGCTAGCTGGCTCAGTGATATTCCATGGTCGGAAAACTGGCTAAATGCTGATGCAGAACAGACTCTTTTTGAAGACTGATCTATTTAAATTCTTGGTGCGAACTAATCGCAGTTGAGTCCAGAATGTTATTTGAACTGAGCGTTCCAAGTTTCTGCAATCTCTCGTCGAGTTGCAAACCAGACATCACCGGTTCCTTTTGCGTACTCAATAAATTCATCAAGTGCCGAAGCACGTCCTGCTTGGCCTGACCATCGTGGGTGTAGGCCAATCGACATCATTTTTGGAAATTCCTCACCTTCTTTGATCAGCAAGTCAAGCGCTCGGCGACAAGTCTCAAAAAAATCAGATGGTGCACTGAAATTCCCAGAGACATATCTGACATCGTTATACGTGAGCCCATAAGGCACGACAAGATGAGAAGTATTTCCTACGTTCACGTAATAGGGAAGATCATCGTTATATGCATCTGAGTCATAGAGGAATCCGCCTTCTTCAACAAGAAGCTCTCTCGTATTTATGCTCGGCATCCATCTTGAATACCAGCCCACTGGTCGTTGACCGCAGGTTTGCTGGATTGACTCCACAGCCATTTTGATTCGAGCACGCTGTTCATCAACGCTCAATTTCCAGTCTTCAGCCCATCGCCAACCATGCGCACAGGGCTCATGATTCTCTTCTCGGATCCATTCAGCAACACTTGGATTCTTTTCCAGTGCAACGGCTGCGGCGAAAAATGTACAACGTATACCGTGACTTTTGAGAATTCGCATAATCCGGTGAATTCCCGCTCGACTTCCATATTCGTAGACAGATTCAGTGGCTAAATCTCGGTATTGAGTATCTACCGGGCGGTTTAGTTCCCCCAAGCCTTCGTTTAGTTCATCGTTATTTGCGAAAGATTGTTCGCTACCTTCTTCATAGTTAACAACAATGCTTACTGCAACTTTTGCTCTGCCAGGCCAATTCACCTTTGGAAGATTTCGACCATACCCCACAAGGTCACGTTCTGGTCCAGAAAAATTATTTGTCATTATGAGTTCCGATGTGCTTGATTACATCATGGCTGCTTATAACGTCTGCGTATTGACGTTGAAATTCAAAAAGTGCAACATCATGTGAGATCTTGAAACGATCAAAAACAGCATCTGCGACAACAGTCACTCGAAAATTATTCGACATTGCGTCAATAACTGTTGCCCGTACACAGTTGCTTGTTGATCCACCCATGACAATCAAGCTGTCAATGTTTCTATCAACGAGGTACGAAAGTAAAGGTGTGCCAAAAAATGCACTTGGCTTTTTCTTTACGAATGAGATTTCACTGGAGAGAGGGGCAGTTTCTTCAATGAACTCTGCTCCTATTGAACCTTCGAGGCACCAGCCTTCACTGTTAAGCAATGCTCGCTTTCTGCCATAAACACCAATATCTTTGCCATCTCGGCTCAGTACAAATTGAGTGTGGAATACAGGTATTGAAGTTGCCCGAGCGGCGGTGAGTACTGCAGAAATTCGCTTAACACTTAGTGCTCCTGCTTCACCGCAACTTGATGGAAACTCGAGATCAGCAGGCATTGAAGATGGGGGAGACATGTAATTTTGAACGTCAATAAGTACGAGTGCAGGTCGCTCACCAATGCCAACTGGATTGCCAAATTTGGCGTTCGAAAGTTGTGAACGCTCTGACTCAGTTAGATACTTATCAATAAAATTTTCGGAACCCATAGGAACCTTTCGTTAAATAATCGCTACTGGGGCCACAGGCACTCCAGATGCGCCCTTGAGTCGTGCCGCCGCGAGCATGAAGCAGAACTCTGAGATGTTTCGAGCGGCTAACTCTTCGGTTGCGACATTCTCAAGGATGTACTGGCCGTAGAGGGCAATGAGGTGTTGATGAACTGGAAATGATCCTTCTTCTTTAAGTCCCGGAACAAGTTCAACGGCCCAGTTGTCAGCCCCAACAACAGCTACCCGACGCTCACTCAGCCACTTCGCAGCGCCCAGAGCAATGCCAGGCTCACTTGATGAATATTTAGCAGGGTCACTGTGCCAGTACGTTCCCCATCCAGTGTGCAAGAGAACGCAGTCACCAGAACTGACTTCTACTTCAGCCTGTTTTTGTGCGTTATCTAAGTCTTCAGCTGTTATGCAGTACGCACCGTCAAGTGACGTCACGCCCTTTAGCTTCGCGATGTTCAGCAACACGCCTCGAGTAATGAGTGGTGGAATACTTTCAATTCCTAGTTTTAGAAGTCCTTGCCCAGTTGCAATGTCGGAATACTTGGCACCGTTATAGGCATAATTACCAATTCCAATATGTCCTAAAGCATCAATGTGTGTTCCACTGTGTAGAGCACCAGAAACAGCTTCTTCAACGTATGACTGTTGATTTTCTCCTGAATAGTTCTGAGGCAAAATACTTTCAAGTGTCATGTGGTGCTTCCAGTAGCGCCACATCTGGGTAGGAGAGTTTTCGTCAAGAATTCTTCCAAGTGGAATTCTTTCTCCAATTTTTATTAGCTGCGTCGCAGAGAGAACCTTGTTTGGTGTTATTTCGTTTGCTGCACCTATGACGTCGTCAGTTCCGTATCGGTTGGGCCAGTTTGGTTCAACTTGCTCACTTGTCATTACGAATTACTCCTATTTTGTTTAATAATCGACAGTATCTCTTCTCGATCTGCGTCAATTTGATTACGTCCAGTGAATTTAATTTCACCTGGCGTGCGGTCCAATTTAGGAACCACATTCTGCATAAGTACATCGCCAAGGTCAGGATCAGCAACTCGAATTATTGACTCTCGTTGCTTATAATGCTCATCTTCTGTGATTTGTTGGATGTTGAGCACTGGGGCAATTGGCGCCTCTTCATTTTCAAAGGCTTCTAATACTTTGCTAAGTGTATGCAGACGTACCCACTCAGAAACAAGTGAATCTACAGCGGGGGCATTCGCTACACGATTAGTGCTTGATGAAAATCTCTCATCAGAAGATGCTTCGGGATGACCAATCGCTCGAAAAATTCTGTCGGCGATCTGCTGTGTTCCACCAGAAAGCGCCACCCAATGCCCATCACTTGTCTCGTAGCAATTTCTTGGCGCAGTTCTTGGGGACATGTTCCCTTGGCGTTCTTGAACAACACCTAATTGGTCGTATTCAATAACTTGAGGACCGAGAATGTTAAACAGTGGCTCGTAAAGACTTAGGTCAATAACTTGTCCGACGCCGCTGCCTTGCGCATCGCGCCAATAAAGCGCCATCATCACTGCGTATGTTCCCGTAGTCGCGGCGACACCGTCAGCAAGCCCAAAAGGAGGGAGAGTTGGAGGGCCGTCAGCTGGACCAGTTATGTATGCGAATCCAGACCATGCTTCTGCCAAAGTACCGAAGCCAGGCTTTTGTGCATTTGGACCAGTCTGACCAAACCCAGATACTTTTAGAATCACAAGACCTGGATTGATCTCATGAAGCGATTCTGCGCCAAGTCCCCATTCATCCATGCGCCCAGGACGAAAATTCTCAATAAGTACATCAGCCCAGAGGCACAATTCCTTGACGATTTCTCGATCGTTCGGATCATGTAAATCCAATGAAATTAGTTTTTTATTACGCGAAATTATTTTCCACCAAAGTGGTGAGCCGTCTTTTGTTTGCCCCCACCTACGCGCATCGTCACCTCGTGCGTGCTCAACCTTGATTACCTCAGCACCAAAATCACCCAAGTTCGTAGCAATGAGCGGACCGGCATAAAGACTCGATAAATCAAGTACTTTCACTCCACCGAGGGCGCTAGGGGGAACACCTGGAATATTTGAATGACTTGTGGACATTATTTATCGAATGTTCTTGAATGACATTAAGTCTCGGGCGCGTTTTACAATTGCTTCATCAACCAATTGACCATTCAGTGCAAAAGCACCAACACCATTTCGTTCGAATTCTTCAAATTTTGTAATTAATTCAGTCGCCCAAGCCAATTGCTCGCTTGAGGGCTCGAAAGCACTTCTAATAATCGCAACTTGGTCCGGATGAATAGCGTGCTTGCCGCTGAATCCCATTTCCGCGGCAAATTGAGCTTCGATTGCAAGTGTCTCAGAGTTTTTAACGTCTAAATAAACGCCATCATGTGGAGCTACCAGGTTATTCAACCTCGAAAGTTCTACCAATTTCACTTTGGCGGCGATCAATGTTGGATTTCTAGTTCCAGATTGTGAATTCCAGTCAATACCAATATCTCGACAGTAATCACCTGCACCGAAAGCAAGACAGATAATTCGCTTACTCGCCGAAATAATTTCTTGAAGATTGTAGATACCTTTTACTGATTCAATTAGAGGCATTAGCGCAATAGATCCAGTTGCAATTCCAACTTTGCTCTCGAGGCTTTTGAGCTGATGATCAATCTTTTCGATATCGCGGCCGTTTTCAATTTTGGGAATAACTAGACCACGGGTTGATTCGCTCACCATTTGTTCGATGTCTAGTTCAGTCAATCCAGATTCTTGACCGTTAACTCGGACCCATAAATCATGCTTACCCTGATAGGACTTCAAGTACTCATGAATGCTGCTTCGTGCACTACTTTTTTGAGCACTTGGTACAGCATCTTCTAAGTCAATAATGATTGCATTTGCTGGGAATTTCTCTAACTTTGACAGTTTCTCTTTGTCATTGCCAGGGACGTACATCATCGAAGCCAAATTCTGAGTCACGGCACTTCCTCACATGCAACTTATCCAACACTTTTGCGGCGGATTGTCGTTTATAAGACAATACACCGACAGGGAATTAGGTGTTTTTAAGTTCTTTCGCTGCAATCAACATTGCAACCCGGTTGCCACTCATCATGGCGCCCTGGATAGAAGCAGTTTCTAGGTAGTCACCGGCCAGATACATTCCCTCAACTTTGCGCACTTGTCCAAGCTGAAGAGGTGGTTTGATTTTTGGCAAAGCGTGCGACACAACCGTCGTCGTAATAAGTTCAACATCATTCCACGCAACGCTGTACATTCTGGCAACACTTGAACGGGCCTTTTGCTCTGTTTCTGTTGATGGAGCTGCTTTATTTGCTGGAGTTGCGACCAATGAACGATCTGCAGGTGATCTCTCTGGAGCCACTGAAGAAATGTCAAGTGCACTTGATAGCAGCCGGTCATCTAAGTCAATCCTGAGCCCACTGCTATTTGAAAGCTTCGGAAGCGACCACCACCACGTTGTTTGAGGAGACCATTCGGGCTCTGCTGAGTTCGCTAAAGAGTGGGCTGATGAACCATCAGTTGCTACAACCACAAATTTTGCACGGTACTCGTCATTTTCAGTGAGCACTGCATGCTCGCTTACTGAAAGCACAGGTGAATTGAAGTCAATCTGGACGTTCGGACTCAAAGCAGCGAGCGCTTGCGCCAGTGCTGTGATTCCT
>CAIKFN010000032.1 GCA_903826715.1 uncultured Actinomycetes bacterium | reverse complement strand
CTCGGAGCTCGCCTCATTGGTGAGCCCGTAGCAATTGACGCCGTTGCGGCGTGGCTAGGAGCCACCCCCGGTGAAGGTCGACACATAGGTCGAATTGAAAAACTGCACGCTCTTGACGAGCGTGCAGGCGAATAAGAAAGCGAGCCCACTTCCGTGGTTTCTTCACCATTTGATGCCTGGATTACTAACGACAGTGAAGTTACGTCACTGCTAGCCCAAGAGTGGGAGCGTGAAACAACAACGCTGCAACTGATTGCGAGTGAGAACTTCACCTCACCTGGCGTTATGGCCGCAACTGGTTCAATCCTTACAAACAAGTACTCAGAGGGATACCCGGGTCGTCGCTTCTACGGTGGAAACCAAGTTGTTGACGAAATTGAAGATCTTGCACGTCGCAGGCTCACTGCACTCTTTGGTGCAGACCACGCCAACGTGCAACCACACGCTGGAGCGAGTGCGAACGTTGCTGTGTACACCGGACTACTAAACCCTGGTGACACAATCCTCGGTCTTCGCCTTGACCAAGGTGGTCACCTAACGCACGGTTCACCAGCGTCGCTTACTTCAACGTTCTGGAACTTTGTTTCCTACGGGCTAACTCCTAGGTCTGACGATCCAGCAAATCCTGGTGAGCTCATTGACTTTGAGAACTTGCGCGAACTTGCACTAAAGCATCGTCCAAAGCTCATCATTGGTGGGGCAACTGCTTACGCACGTGAAATTGATCCAGTTCCGTTCAGAGAAATTGCTGACGAAGTAGGAGCGCTACTGATGTTTGACTCAGCCCACGTCGCTGGTCTGATTGCTGGTGGGTCACACCCGAGCCCAGTTCCTTACGCCGACGTTGTGACCTTCACAACTCATAAGACACTTCGTGGTCCACGAGGGGCCGCAATTCTTTGTCGTGAAGAACACGCGAAAAAAATTGACAGTGCCGTGTTTCCAGGCATGCAGGGTGGACCACTCGAACACGCTATTGCTGCTCGTGCGGTTGCTTTCAAAGAAGCCGCGCAACCAGAGTTCGCAACGTACACCCAGCAAATTGTTACTAACGCCAAGGCCTTTGGTGCATCGCTCGAATCAAAGGGCTTTCGTATGGTTTCTGGAGGCACTGAAAATCACATGG
Organism: uncultured Actinomycetes bacterium; assembly: GCA_903826715.1. Taxonomy (GTDB): domain Bacteria; phylum Actinomycetota; class Acidimicrobiia; order Acidimicrobiales; family RAAP-2; genus RAAP-2. The sequence continues at coordinate 2,144 of CAIKFN010000032.1, read as the reverse complement.
TGCTACTTGACCTTCGTGAATACGACGCAGAGCTCACTGGAAAAGTGGCACAAGAAGTGCTCGACCGCGCGGGCATTACAACGAACCGCAACCAAATTCCTGACGACCCACGTAGCCCATTCATCACGTCAGGTATTCGTGTGGGAACTGCGGCACAAACAACAGCGGGCATGAAAGAAGCTGAGTTCGCCCAAATCGCTGACTTCATCGACCGTGTTCTTCGAGGCCGTGACAATGAAACAGTCGTTGCTTCAGTGCGCGAAGAAGTGGCGGCACTATGTGGTCAGTTCAACCCCTACGCGAACTTTACGAAATAGATCTGCATGGGCAACATCGCCTCGTACGTTGCAGTGTTCCTCGTAGGAGCAGTGGTGACGTTACTTGCGAACAAACCAGCGAGAACAATTTCACTCAACATTGGCTACACGGCACAACCCGATGAACGAAAAGTTCACGTTGAAGTAACGCCGTATGGCGGTGGAGCTTCGATGCTCATTGGCTTCTGTGTTGCGCTCTTGGTGGGTATTGCAATTCCATCACTGCGAAGCGTAATTACTTCGTCACACGAGATGATGGGTGTATTGCTTGCCGTAGGTGTGATCTTTATTGTTGGGGTTGTTGACGACTTTAGAGACATGAGCGCTCCAGCAAAAGTTGCGGGGCAAGTTCTTGCGGCTTCGATTCTCTATTTCAGTGGATGCACGATGTACCAACTCAAGTTGCCGCTCGCTGGATTCATTGTCCTTGGTCCATCAATTCTTCCGATCATCACGGCGGTATGGGTTTTCGCACTCACTAACGCAGTGAACCTCATTGACGGACTCGACGGACTCGCTGGAGGAATTGTTGCCATTGCATCAGGAACACTTTGCGTGTATGGGCTTCGTCTCGAAACACTTGGACTTCTTCCAACAACGAACATTGGTCCACTAATTGCTGCACTGACGTGCGGCATTTGTATTGGTTTTCTTCGTGACAACTTTCACCCAGCCAAATTGTTTATGGGTGACGCTGGTGCGTTGATGCTAGGTCTGCTCATGAGTGCGTCAACAATGGTCATTGGTGGTAGAACACCACCAGCGAGCGGCGTGACGTTCTTCTTCTTCGCGCCACTGCTCATTCCAGTTTTCATTCTTGGAATTCCATTGCTCGACGCGGTGTGGGCCTTTGTCAGGCGCACGGTAACGGGTCAGGGTTTTCAGACCCCCGACAAGAATCACATTCACCACCGACTTATGCGACTTGGCCATGGTCACCGCAGAACTGTAATTATTTTGTGGCTCTGGACAGCGGTTCTGAGCAGCTTCGTACTCTTCCCGCTGTTTCAACCAAGAACCAATGTGTTCATTCCATTTGGAGTCGCGGTCTTGCTAATTGCGCTCTTCACGTGGTTTAGCCCGCTGCTTAATCGCAAACCTGGAAAACACGAGGCGAAAAAGGCTAAAGAGAGTTTTACCTGATGAGTAAGGGGAGAGAGGAAAGGACGCAAAAGCCGGTCATGTCTGAACTCCCTGGTCTCGCTGCATTTGCCACCATGGGCACAACTATTGCGCTCTGTGAAGCGGTAGGCGTTCTACTTGGGCTTTGGGCCGATCACTCATTTGGCACCGGCCCCACGTTTTTAATTATCGGAGTAGTGTTGGGAACCGTGATGGCAGTGATGAGTGTTATTAAACAAGTCCGCCGTTACCTTTAAATACTTACACCGTGCTAGAAAATCTTCCCCCAAATACCCTGCCTCGGCTACTACGCCGCACCATCTTGTCGGCGATTGTTGTTGGAATTGTGGGATTTGTAGCAACACTCCTGATCGCGCCACACGCACCATTCGCCGCCGTTGGTGTTGTCCTAGGCGTGGGACTAGCAATTCTTAACCTCAGATTCCTTGACCGCCAGGCTTCACGAGTGGAATTAAAGGGCGAGCAGAGCTCAAAAGCAATCAGGCGTCAATTGGGTGGAAAGACCACCGGACGCCTGGCACTTATGACTTTGGTGATTCTCGGGGTGGTTTGGTTATATGCCCCTCTAGGAATAGGTATTGTGTCAGGGCTTGTGCTTTACCAGATTGTTTTCGTTATTAACGTAATGCGAGTTGTGGCAAATCAAGGAGGATTTGAGTGAAGACGCTGTACGCAGCTAAGTCG
>CAIKFN010000031.1 GCA_903826715.1 uncultured Actinomycetes bacterium | reverse complement strand
GATGAACCGTCGAATCCCCATACTGGTGGCTTCTTGCCGTCAGCAACAATTTTTGTCTTGCTGCGCAACTTGTTAGTTGGTTGAGTTCCGTCAATCCAGATGTATTCAGCCTGGTAAGCCAAGGTTGCTCCTTCAGTAAAATCTGCGTGCTTCGCAGGATGCACTTTATTCTTATGGCTGGCATCCTGTCCAACTACGCCTTCTGTTAACGCGGTATTAATAAGGCAGCAAAATCTGGGTCTCTTGGACCCCGGTAGGCTCAGGGGGTGCCCGTCATTCGACTAGCTCTGGCCCAAATGAACGCTGTAGTGGGCGGTTTCACGCAAAACGTGGAAACAATCAGTCGATTCAGGACCCAAGCCGCCGGTGTGCAGGCTGACCTTGTACTTACCCCGGAACTCTCACTAACCGGGTACCCACCCGAAGACCTTCTTCTAAAAGAGGGATTCAATGATGCAACGAAACAGTCGCTCATTGAAATCGCAAACCAAAAGAATATGCCACCAGTTCTTGTGGGAACCGTCGTGGGACAAGGTGACCCGGGTGTTGCACTCGCGCCTTCTACTGACGGTCGCGACGTTGCACGACCTGGTTTCCAAGAGTCCTCGCGCAAACATATTGGTAACGGCCTGGTCTGTGTGACAGAGAACGGTGTTGTTGCAACTGCAACGAAACGACTACTTCCTAACTACGACGTCTTTGACGAACTTCGTTACTTCCACCCTGGTGTTGGTGAACACACAATTATTAACGTCAACGGCATTGCCGTTGGTTTACTGATTTGTGAAGACATCTGGACCGCCAACGGCCCAGCCTTAGAGCTCGCTAAACAGGGAGCGACGTTGCTACTTGTATCGAATGCTTCGCCCTATGCGAGAGGTCGCCGTGAAGAACGTGAAGCAATGTTGCGCGAACGAGCACTTGAAACAAAGTGTCCGATTGCGTTCGTCAATCTCGTAGGCGGACAAGACGAACTCGTCTTTGACGGGCAAAGTGTTGTTGTTAACGCGAGCGGTGAAGTTATTGCTCGAGCCTGCGCATTTAGTGAAGAACTTCTTGTGGTTGACGTTGAAGCCGCTGAGAGCACTGTCGGTACAAAGTTCATAACGAGTTACGACAGCTCAAAGAAATCAATGAACGTGAACTACACCATTGAACCGCTTGCTGAAATTGAAGAAATCTACGACGCACTCGTCATGGGAACGCGTGATTATCTTCGAAAGAACGGATTCAAAACTGCGATTCTCGGTCTCTCTGGTGGCGTTGACTCTTCACTCGTTGCAACAATCGCCGTAGACGCAGTTGGCTCGTCGTCAGTTCGCGGTTTCACAATGCCAAGTCGTTATTCATCAGATCACTCCATTGGTGACGCTGAGGAGCTCGCGCGCAGACTCGACATTGACATCACAACACTTCCAATTGAATCAGCGCACCAAGCATTTTCTGGAACGCTCTTTGATGTGTTGCTCGGTGACCCTGTTGGCCTCACTGATGAAAACTTACAATCACGAATTCGTGGAGTGCTGCTGATGGCGATTTCAAATGCCACGGGAGCAATTGTTCTAACTACTGGTAACAAGTCAGAAATGGCGACGGGCTACTCAACGCTCTACGGTGACTCGGCTGGTGGGTTTGCAGTTATCAAGGACGTTCCAAAGACGCTCGTCTACGAACTATGTCGTTACCGAAATGAAAAAGCGGTACAAGACGGCGACCCTGAGCCAATCCCAGTAACGGTGCTCACGAAGGCTCCATCTGCAGAGCTGCGTCCAGATCAGCGTGACGATCAGTCACTACCGGCGTATGAAGAACTCGATCCGCTCCTTGAGCTCTACGTGGAAGAAGACGTGACTGCAGAGCAACTCATTGCTCGAGGTCACGACGAAGCGTTGGTGCTTCGCATCACGCGTCTGGTTGATTTGAGTGAATACAAGCGTCGCCAAATGCCACCGGGCGTTCGAATTTCCAAGAAGGCGTTTGGTCGCGACCGCCGTATGCCCATCACCAACGCTTTTCGCCCGGAGAAAATGTAGTTATTTGGCCAGTCTGGCTAAAACCGCTTGTTTATAAGGTGATTCCCGCTAAGTTGCCTACCTCCGTATAACTAGTAGTACGGAACTTTCCGCAGAGCAGCAGGGGGCATCATGGCTAAGGATCGCGTAGATAGAGATGACGAAGACCTTGTACGTCTCTACCTTTCAGACATTGGTCAGTACACCCTTCTAACCAAGGACGACGAAGTCCACCTCGCTCAGACCATTGAAGAAGGTCGCGAAGCGAAGGCTCAGATTGATGCGGCCGAGAACGACAAGAAAATCAAGATCACTCCAAGTAACAAGCTCGCTCTAAAGCGCGCAGTGCACCGCGGTGAAACTGCAGAACGCGACTTCGTTCAGTCAAACCTTCGACTGGTTGTTTCAATTGCAAAGAAGTACCAAGCATCTGGTCTTCCACTCCTTGACCTCATTCAAGAAGGAAACCTTGGACTTATGCACGCCGTTGAGAAGTTCGACTGGCGCAAGGGATTCAAATTCTCAACCTACGCAACCTGGTGGATCCGACAAGCAATTACTCGTGGTATTGCCAACACTGGTCGTACCATCCGACTTCCGGTTCACGCTGGTGACACACTCGCACGTGTGCAGAAGGCTCAGTCTCGTCTTGAACTTAAGTTCGGTCGTCCACCAACCATCAAGGAACTTTGTGATGAGTGTGAAATGCCTGAAGACAAGTTGATTGAAGCACTTCGTTTCCGTTCAGAACCAATTTCGCTTTCAGAGCCACTTCGTGAAGACGGAGACGCTGAACTTGGTGACGTTGTTGAAGACCGCTCAGCTGAGTCTCCATTCGATGTTGCTGCAGTGAAGATGATGCCTGCGGCAATTGAAAAGTTACTCTTGCCACTTGATGAGCGTGAGCAGAAGATTCTTCGCATGCGATTTGGACTTGATGGTGCTGGAGAAATTCGCACCCTCGAAGATGTTGGTGCTGAAATGAATTTGACGCGTGAGCGCATTCGTCAAATTGAAGCTCGCGCTATGAGTAAATTGCGTCACCCGTCATCAGACACTGGTGCTCGCGACCTTCTTACGCTCTAACGCTTCTTCATCTTTCGTCGCCCCACAAGGGCGAAGCCACCAAGAACTATTGCGCTAACCAAGAACGGTGTGTGTGACTTGTGACGGTCATGTGCACGAACCGGGTGAGAGAAGCTAAGAATTGGCCACTTTTTTTCGTGTGCAGTTTTAGTGAGCTCTTTATCTGGGTTAACCGCAAACGCATGCCCCACGGCTTCGAGCATTGGGATGTCAGTTGCTGAGTCGGAATATGAGAATGATTCAGCCAGGTCAATTCCGCGCTTCTGTGCGAGTTCTCGAATCGCTACGGCTTTGTTTTCACCCTGTGCGAAGAACTCCATCTCGCCGGTGAATTTTCCTTGTGCGTCAATCTTCGCTCTTGACGCAATAGCTCCAGTAATTCCAAGTAGTTCTGCAAAGGGTTCGACGACTTCGGCTGGCGACATGCTCACGAGCCAGACCTCGTCCCCCTGGCTTAAGTGATGATCAATAAGTTCCAGTGCTTCGGCGTAAATGAGTGGCTCAATGAGCTCGGTAATAGTTTCGGCGACAAGCTCACGGATTTCATTCGCATCCCAGCCCTTGGTGACCTTAAGAACTGATTCGCGAATCTTGGTGAGCTTCTCTTCATCAGCTCCAAATCGCAAGAACAGCATCTGGCTAATAACACCCCACGCGAGTGTTCTGCGCCGAAGCATTCCACGGGCATGAAATTCTGGACCGAGTGCAACGAGAGATGACTTGGCAATAACTGTCTTATCGAGATCGAAGAAAGCTGCGCGCACGTCTCTAATGCTAGGCCTCTTTAGCCAAGTTACTGAGAGGTACTAAAAAGAATTAACCAATAAAGGCAGCAGAGCACTCGCTCGTGGCGCCTTCTTGGGCCATCAAAATGACGTGGTCGTGCTCTATAAATCGCATTGTTGGTGTAGGGATGATTGCTTGGCCACTGCGAACAACTCCAACCACTTGCACTAATCCATCGAGGCGTAGTTCATCAAGGGTGCTGTTGTTAACAATCGCTGGTGCAGTTGACGCAAGCGTTACTTCAATGAGCTGCATCTTTCCGCTAGCGAGTGACATCAAATTAATGATTGACCCAACCTCTACAGCTTCATCAACAAGTGATGTAATTAGCGCAGGGGTAGATACAGAAATGTCAACACCCCACGACTCATTAAAGAGCCAAGTGTTACGTGCATTGTTAATACGAGCAATGACTCGAGGCACAGCAAATTCTTGCTTGGCTAGCCAGCTGACAACCAAGTTGTCTTCATCATCGCCAGTCGCAGCAATAACTACGTCAACTGTTCGAAGTCCAATTGCAGAAAGGCTTGCGTATTCGCACGCATCAGCAGCAACGACATTGATGCCAGGGTGCTGCTGCTTAATTTTTTCAGCAACGGAGTTTGACTGCTCCATCAAGGTCACGTCATGGTGACGATCAATCAGGTCGAGCGAGATAGCTATACCAACTGATCCACCACCGGCGATTACAACTTTCATGACTGTCCTCCTTCGAGAACTGACTTGAGTTTTGTAAGTCCGGCGTTCGTCACGATGCACTGAATGATGTCGTCTTCTTGCGAGAAGAGCTCGTCAACGTTAAGTCGACCAGCACCACTGCGAACAAGTCCAACAACTTTTACGTCGTTTTCATAATTAAAGAACTTGATTGGTTTTCCAGCTAGGTGGTCGGGGACAACTCGTTCAACGAGGTGCAACGTGTCGGTTCCGTCACTCCACTCAATTGCATCATCTGAAGGAATAATCCAGCGCTTTACCTGCTTGGTGGTCCACAGCGAAGTGGCAACTGTCGGGATGCCCAGCTTCATGTAAATACCAGCACGCTGTGGGTCGTAAATTCGCGCAACTACATTTTTGATTTGGTAGTTATCGCGCGCAATTCGTGCACACAGAATGTTCGAGTTGTCGCCGCTAGTAACAGCAGCGAGTGCGTCAGCGTGGCTGGCGTCTGCCTGAAGCAAGATTTCACGGTCAAAGCCTGAGCCGACCAGTGTTTTACCGCTAAAACGTGTTAGACGGCGAAATGAGTCACGGTTTTTGTCAATAACAACAACTGAATGGCCTTCTTCAGATAGCTGCATAGCTAGTTCTGATCCGACTCGGCCGCAGCCAATGACAACGATGTGCATTAAGCCAGTTGACCACACTTTCGTTATAAAACGCAAGTATTGACGCTCAACCTGCCTGGTTGGTTTAGTGTTGACTACGTGTCAGAAGCCGATAAGCAGATCTCAAGCAATACCAAGGTGCTTACATCGCACGCAAATATCGACACCGTTTATCCAGAAACTCGCGGGTACCGCGTCAAGCGAGCATTGCTTGGAAAACCTTTTGTTTCTGAACAATTGGCGGGCGAGCGAATCAATAAGCCTGTAGCGCTTGGAGTTCTTGCTCCAGACTGCATTTCATCCTCGGCGTATGGTGCAGAACAAATTTTGACGCAATTAACTCCATATATAGGTCTTGCTGCATTCTCACTTCTCGTTCCAATCATGTTCGTAATTCTTGGAGTATTGCTTCTCGTGACGTTGTCGTATCTCGATGTAATTGGTTATTACAACATCACTGGTGGTTCCTACATAGTTGTTCGCGAGAACTTCGGTCCGAAAACAGCAGCAGTAACGGCTGTTGCGCTTTTAATTGACTACATCGTTACTGTGGCAGTGCAGTGCAGCGCGGGAACTGCTGCATTAACTAGTGCAGTCCCATCACTTGTCCCGTACACCGTAGTCATCACTGTCGGAATTGTTGTTTTGCTTATCTACGGAAATCTGCGAGGCATCAAGGAAGCCGGAAGCTTCTTTGCGTTCCCGACGTATTTCTTCATCACCATGATGACTGGAACAATCATTTTTGGTGTCGCCAAGTACTTCTCAGGATCATTGCACCACTTAGCTCAGCCTGCAACAAACCTTCTTGTTGATGGCCGCCTGGGAACTGGTGGTCACGGTTTCTTGATGGGTGTTGCGTTCTTGACGTTGCTTCGCGCGTATGCAAATGGTGGATCATCACTTACAGGGCTTGAAGCAATTTCTGACGGTGTGTCGAGTTTTAAAAAGCCAGAAGCTCGCAACGCAAGAATCGTTATGGTTGTCATGGCATGTACTCTGGCGTTTCTGCTCGTGGGCACAACTTTCCTTGCTAAGTGGACTCACGCACTTCCTTACGCCGCAGGGTCACCAACAGTTGTGAGTCAAGAAGTTCTTGCGGTCTTTGGATCGCACGGCTTAGGTCACATCATTTTCTACCTTGTGCAACTCGCAACAATGCTGATTCTCTATACCGGTGGGAACACAAGCTTCAATGGATTTCCGTATCTTTGTAACTTCGTTGCTAACGATCAGTTCTTGCCGCGTCAACTCACCAAACGTGGTCACCGCTTAGCGTTCTCTAACGGAATTTTGGTGCTTGGTTCAATGGCCTTGGTGTTGGTCTTGGTATTCCAGGCTCGAGTCAATGGTCTTATTGCACTGTACGCAATTGGCGTGTTCACCGCATTCACTATGGCCGGCGCTGGAATGGCGAAGAAGCACTTGAGTGAACGCGGGCCACACTGGCGTAGAGGGCTAATTATTAATGCACTCTCTTGCATCGTGACGCTCATCATTGCTCTTGTTTTTGCAGTCGTTAAATTCTCTGAAGGCGCATGGATTGTTGTTGTCGCTGGACCAATCATGGTTCTTGGTCTTTTACAAATGAACAAGTCGTACAGAAAAGAGAACGCTGTCTTTGAAGCATCACGTGCAGGTGGTTCAACAGTCGCGAAGTTCAAACTTCACCGTGTTGTGGTGTTCGTTGACAGTTACGACATCGCAACTGAACGTGCGCTGCAGTACTGCGCAACTCTAAATCCTTATTCAATTCGTGCCGTTCACTTCGATATTGACCCACTCGTTACAAAGCGACTAGAAGAAGCATGGGGAGCTGAGAACTCAGCATCGGCGGCAATCAATCTGGAAGTGTTTGATTGTGAAGACCGTCGAGTTGACCGAGCCGCTCTTGAGTTAGTCGCCGACGTTGTTCGCGACCCTGATGTTTTCTGCATGGTGATCTTGCCGCGACGTGGATTCTCTTCGAGACTGCAGCGACTACTACATGACCGAACAGCTGACACGATTGCAGATGCAGTGATGCACATTCCTCGTTCGGCCGCAACAATTATTCCGTACCGTATGGGTGACGCAAGGTTTACAGAAAATAAAGCTGTTGAAGCACCAATGAGTGATGAAGTGAAGCGTGGTGGTGTTCGTGAAGATGCACACCTAGAAGCTGACCTAAAACTCGCCGAACGCTCTGTTGGTGCTGATCCGATTGGTGGTCTTAAGGACCGTGAGCTTGTAGAAATTGCTGGCCGTGTCCGCGCAATGACGTCATCAAATGAACACGGCGGCAATGAACTTCGCTGCACTATTGCTGACAACACTGGATCAGTGACGTTGGTGTTCCAAGGCAGAAGTGAAGTTCCTGGGATTGAACGTGGAACACGTTTGCTAGTTCGTGGAACAGTTTCATCTCTTCGTCGTGAAGCCGTGATACTTAACCCTCAGTACGAAATTGTTGCCACTCCAGAGAGTGAAGAATAAAAATTTCTTCAAGGCAATTCATCAGTAACTAACTGGTGATTCGCTCACTTCCACGTGCTGTTCGAGGTGGGTATGTAACAAGGGGCCCTCTAACCTTGCCTATCTTGTAGGGCGATACTTCTTCTTAAGCTTCGTCCCCTATTAATAGGTGAAAGGTGGTGAGCATGGCACGAGCGCTAGTAATTGTTGAATCAGTAGCAAAAGCAACCCGTATTCAGGGCATGCTCGGACCTGACTACATTGTCAAGCCTTCCATTGGCCACATTCGCGACCTGCCCCAAAGTGCAGCTGACATTCCAGCATCGGTAAAGGGTGAAAAATGGGCCCGCCTCGGAATCAACGTAACTGACCACTTCAAGCCGGTCTACGTAATTTCGAGTGACCGTAAGAAAATCGTTGCTGAATTAAAGGCCGCCCTAAAAGAGGTGGACGAGGTCTACCTAGCAAGCGATGAAGACCGCGAAGGAGAGGCAATTGCCTGGCACCTCGTAGAGGTTCTGAATCCAAAGATTCCAGTGAAGCGAATGGTCTTTCACGAAATCACCCCAGCAGCTATTGCTAAGGCTGTGTCTGAGACTCGCGAAATCAACATGAAACTCGTTGATGCACAGGAAGGTCGGCGCTTTCTTGACCGTCTCGTGGGTTATGAGGTTTCTCCAGTTCTCTGGCGCGCAGTCGATAAGGCACGCTCTGCTGGTCGTGTGCAATCTGTTGCTATCAAGCTTGTGTGTGAACGTGAACGCGAGCGCATGGCCTTCAGGTCAGCAACATGGTTTGACGTAACTGCTGTACTCAATGCAAAGAGTGCAACCTTTGACGCAACACTTGAATCAATTAATGGTTCAGCACTGGCTACCGGAAAAAACTTTGACTCACTCGGTCAACTTGATTCAAAGAATCCAGTTGAAGTGCTTACCCAGTCATCCGTTGATTCAATTGCGGAAAAACTAATCGGTGCGAAGGTTTCAATCACCTCAATTGCATCAACACCTCGCACCCAGAAGCCACAGCCTCCATTTATGACTTCATCACTACAGATTGAAGCAAGTCGCAAACTTCGTTTTGACCCAGAGCGCACCATGCGTGCCGCCCAGCGTCTCTACGAACAAGGTTGGATCACTTACATGCGTACTGACTCGACGACATTGTCTGATGAAGCAATCAACGCAGCGCGTTCAATGGCGGCGTCAATGTTTGGTGACGATTACGTCTCTGATGTTCCTCGTCGTTATGACCGCAAAGTAAAGAACGCTCAAGAGGCCCACGAAGCAATTCGCCCAGCCGGTGAAACCTTCAAAACACTCGATGAAGCACAGAGTTCACTTGGTGGCGATGAACTCATGGTCTACGACCTCATTTGGAAGCGCACCATTGCTTCTCAGATGGTTGACGCCAAGTTGACTCAGGACAAAGTTCGACTCACTACAACGCTTACGGGCATCACTGGATTTAGTGGTGACGTTGAAGCGGGACTTAGTGCCACAGGACTACGCATTGAATTTCCAGGGTTCCGCCGTGCCTACGTAGAAGGAATGGACGACCCTGAAGCAGAGCTCGCGGACCAAGAGCGCATCTTGCCTCCACTCAGCGAAGGTGAAGTTGTTCCAGTCGTGAGTGCTGAAGCAAAGGGTCACGACACTCAGCCACCAGATCGCTACTCAGAAGCCACTCTTATTAAGAAGATGGAAGAACTCGGCATTGGTCGACCATCAACGTATGCATCTGTAATGAAAACAATTGACCGCCGTGGTTACGTTTGGAAGAAGGGCAAGTCTCTTGTTCCTGCGTACCGTGCGTTCGCAGTTGTGAACTTGCTGCAGACCTACTTCTCAGACCTCGTGGACTACCAGTTCACTGCAGCAATGGAAGACCAGCTCGACGAAATCGCGCAAGGAACACAAGACCTCGTTCCATGGCTTGAGAAGTTCTACTTCGGTAACCCTGCAGCCACAACAGAGCTTGCGAAGATGGGTCTTGAACACATGACTCAGACCAAGCATGAGTTCGACTTCGCTGCAATTAACTCAATCCAGCTTGGTGTTGCTCCAGACGGGGTGGAAGTTTCTGTTCGCTCAGGTCGCTACGGTCCGTATCTCATCCATGGTGAAGATAAGGCTTCAATCCCTGAAGCAACTGAGCCGGACTCGCTCACTGTTGAACACGCATTGGCACTTCTTGCTGCACCAAGCAATGACCGTGAACTTGGAACTGATGACGAAACAGGGCTTCCGATCTTCCTTAAGGCTGGTCGATATGGTCCATACGTCCAAATCGGTGAAATGACTAACCCGAAGGAGAAGCCAAAGACTGCTTCTCTCTTCTCAACAATGACGCTCGAAGACATGACGCTCGAAGATGCAAAGAAAATCTTGTCGTTGCCACGAGTTGTTGGTGACCACCCAGAAGGTGGCGACCCAATTTTGGTGCAGAACGGTCGCTACGGTCCGTACATCACGTGGGGTAAAGAAACTCGTTCGCTCGAATCTGAAGATCAAATCTTTGAGATTGATCTCGCTGGCGCACTCGCACTCTTGGCGCAACCTAAGCAGCGTGGTCGCAGAGCTGCAGCGGGCCCACTAAAGGATCTCGGTGAAGACCCAGTTACCAAGCGCAACGTTGTTGTAAAGAACGGAAAGTTCGGACTCTATGTAACTGACGGGGAAGTGAACGCGACACTTCGACTCGGTGACACGCCAGAAACTATTTCTCTTGACCGTGCGTGTGAACTACTTGCTGAACGTCGTAATGCTGACCCATCAGCTGCACGTCCACGCAAGGCTGCGAAGAAGGTTGCAAAGAAAGCTGCCAAGAAGCCAGCGAAGAAAGCAACAGCGAAAAAAACTGCAGGAGCCCAAAAGCGTGAAGCAGTAGCCAAGGGTGCGAAAGTAAATGCCGCGCTCGCACAAACCGCCAAGTCGGACGAAGAGTAATGACTCGAGGGATCTTCCTCGTCTTTGAAGGTATTGACGCGAGCGGTAAATCAACGCAGGCCAAGCGCATTGCAAAAGAACGCGACGCATTATTTACGTTTGAACCTGGCGACACTGCCGTTGGAAAAGACCTGCGCCGCTGGTTGCTTGATGCAGCCACACCTATGAAGCCTGAAACTGAAGCGCTGCTCATGACTGCAGACCGCTCGCACCACGTCGACACGCTCATTAAGCCGACACTCGAAAGCGCAAAGAGTGTGGTTGCTGACCGCTTCTACGCTTCAACACTCGCGTACCAAGGCTACGGACGAGGAGTTGATCTTTCACAGCTGCGCGCAGCAACCCAGCTCGCAATTGGCGACTGCTTGCCTGATCTAACAATTCTTATTGATCTTCCAGTTGACGTTGCCAATGAGCGCCGTGAACGAAATGCGAAAGACCGCTTTGAGTCCTCCGACATTGATTTTCACAATCGCGTCCGTAGCGGTTATTTAGAACTCGCCAAGACCGATGGCGTCGAGTGGTTTGTCGTAGATGGCACTAAATCAGAGGCTGAAGTTGCTGCTTTGATTGACGAGCGACTCGCCGCGTTACCTTGGTGAGATGACTGACGTTTTCGACCGCATAGTTGGACAAGACAGTGCCGTAACGGCAATGCGCCAATATGCCCGCAATCCAGTTCATGCCTATTTATTCTCTGGCCCAGTTGGATCAGGACTTCACGATGTTGTAATTACCTTCAGCGCCGCACTTCAATGTGAAAACCATGGATGCGGATTGTGTGAAACGTGTCGCCTCGCCCTCAGTGAACTCGACTCTGATGTTCACTTTGCTGATCGAACTGGAATCTCTTGGCGTATAGATGAACTTCGAGAAGCTGAGCGGGTTTCACGTCGCAGGCCAATTGGTGGTGGCTACCAAATTGTTGTCATTGAAGATGTAGAGCTAACAACAACTGGCGCATCACCTTCGGCGTCTGCACTTCTTAAATCTTTAGAAGAACCACCACAAAAGACAATCTTTCTTCTCACGGCAGAAGATTTACCTGAACAACTCACCACCATTATATCGAGATGTGTGGAAATAAAACTTAAGAGTCTCACGGAAGAAGACCTCGAAGCACTACTAATTCGTGACGGTGCAATTCCACAAGCTGCCCGCACCGCGGCACTTGCTGCCAATGGCAATCTTCGTCGTGCACAAGTTCTTGTTCGAGACGCCGAACTGGCAAAGAGAATCTCTCAGTGGCGCACAATTCCAGACCGCCTACAGGGCTCAACATCAGACGCTGCAATTTTGGTGGAAGAACTTACTGGTGCAATTGATGCAGCCATTGCACCTCTTCAGGTGATCCAAGACGAAGAGCTGAACGCTCTCATTGCAAACGCCAAAGAGATGGGGCAGCGTTCCGTTGCGAACAGGAAAGACATTGAAGCGCAGTTCAAACGCGAACAGCGTCGATTTCGAATCGAAGAACTCAAGTTTGGTTTCACGGCACTTACTAACTCGTACCGTGAGCGATTGACTGATGGCTTGGTTGAACTACAAGAGAACACTGCGCGAGGTGAGCATCGTGCGGGGTCATCAATAAAAGCAATTGAAGCAGTCGCTGCGACATCGCGACTGGTCACTCTTAATGTTGATGAAGGGCTACTGCTCAACGACCTGATGCTCACCCTGATGCAGCTGTAGTTTCTCGGTTAGTATTTTTTTCTCGCCTGGGTAGCTCAGTTGGTAGAGCAACGCATTCGTAATGCGTAGGTCAGGGGTTCGAATCCCCTCTCAGGCTCCAAGTTGTTTAGAAAGACGCGTTTACGGCACGGGTGAAATCTTGTGAGCGCTCTTCCCAGTTTTTGTAGCGGTCGAAACTTGGCGCGCTTGGTGAAAGAAGAACAACTCCACCGTTCTTGAGAAACGCCTTCCCAGCACTCACTGCTTCATCCATTGAGTCAAAGTTCTTATGCAGCATTTGCGGGCTTAGTTTGTGCACTTCTTCAGCAATTCGCGTCCCCGCAGGACCCATTGAAAGTAGCAACGTTGGCTCAGATCGCTGCGCCAGTGCGCTGGCGAGTGGTTGGTAATCAACACCGCGATCAAATCCACCTACAAGTAGTGCGAGTGACTCAGCCTTGAACACTTCAAGTGCAGCAACAGCGGGAAGAACTGATGTTGCGAGTCCGTCATCAACGAACCTGATTTCATTTTTGCTCGCCACGAGGGTGAGGCGACCACTGAGTGGGACAAAGGAGCTTGCGTTTCTGCTCACCGCTGCGTGTACTTCGCTGCGTGGTGAGTTGGTTACAAACGAAACAACTTCGAGCGCGAGTGCAACATTGCTGTGACTGTGTTCTCCAAGCAGATGCAATTCTTCAGTGAGCGTAGATGTTTCTGAGTCAACGAAAACAACCGTGCCACCAATTTGTGATGACTCAGAGCGCACGACTTCACTATTCGGAGCGAATGTTGTGTGCTCGCCGCTAGCTCTTGTCAGTTGTAGTTTGTCGCTTCGGTACTGCTCGAGTGATCCGTGCCAGTCAATGTGGTCAGAGCCAAGTGATGTGAGCACTACGGTCTTTGGCGCAACATCAAGGTCAGTTGCTTGGAAGCTTGAGATTTCAACAACAAGCCATCCAGTTGAAGTATCAACTGATGTGTCGTATGGGGCAAGTCCAATGTTTCCGAGTCGTTGTGCTTTTTCTCCTAGGCACTGCAAGAAGAATGTGATCAACGCGGTGGTTGTGGACTTTCCTTTTGTTCCGGTGATTCCAATGACTCGTGAACGGTCTACTTGGTTCATCCAGAGATTTAAAGCAGAGGTGACGTACACATTGTTCTTCTCGAGTTGCAAAACATTCGCACTGCGACGTGGGACGCCGGGGCTCTTTAGAACCACGTCACACGTCATGAGTTCTTCCAGACCGCCATTACTAGTTACAAGAACGCCAGCCTTAGGGTCATCGTCAACAATCACGAGTTCACAGGTGCCACTAAGTAGTTGTTCGCTGGCGCGTCCCTCTAGGCCGTATCCGTAAATTCCTACGCGCTTTTGGGCGAGGTCAGAAAAGCCAGTGGGCCGGAACATTGCTGGGTCCTTGGGATTCGAGCAGTTCATCAAAACTGCGGTCTGGGTTAACGAGAAGTGCGAGCTCTGCGAGGTGGGGAACATCACTCCAGTCGCGCAGTTGGCTGACCTTTACGAGTGCAACAGCACTTTCGTCGGGGTCTCCAACACATTCGAATGGTTTGTGGTCAAGTCCAATACCAACGAGGGAGCTGAGTTGCTCTACGCGGTTGCTATCACTGAGTGGTTCGCTGCCAAAGATTTGGCGCAGAGTTGCTCGTGGAAGAAAAGGAGCCAGGATCAAGTTAATAAAGAGACACTTGTCACATTCGCCACACCAGTTCTTTGCTCGCTGTGATGCATCTTGAGAAAAGGCACGGTTGCAACTTCTAAATGCTGAGAGGAACTTGTGCTGATCTGCAAATTGCTGCGCAACCCACACTTCACTGCGGTCACGTAAGAAACTCGCTACAACAAATTCATCACCAAGTAGTTCCTTCACTGCTTTAGAAATGAGTTGTTCTGCGGCCCAAGATTTACTCCACTGGTGGTTGATGTCTTGGTCGTTCCACTTCAGGTTTGGTGCAGATGAAGAATGCTCGTTACTCATCACCACGCCACCACGACCAGATGCCACAGCAGCAATCACGCTGAGAAGTGTGATCATCGCCGTCACTGGAACGTGACCATTGAAATAACTTTCGTCACCCTTAAGAATCTTTGAGTCGATAATCCTTGTTGCGCGTGTAATTGGTAGGCCCGTAACTTTTGCGGTCTCTTCGAGCGGTTCGAACTTTCCACTTACGGGGCTAACAACAAAGAGTGACTTGTCGAGTTGTGAACTTAACTGGGTAACGCTCACTACTGAATCAATACCGCCACCAAATGGGATAAGGACAAGGTCAGGGTTTGTAAATGGTGCGAAGTTCTCTGCAACAACGCCACCAGTAATAACTACATCATTTAGGGGGAGCTCATTCTTGTATGAGAATTCACCAAGTCCGTCATGGAGTGCAGCAGTAAGAAGCTCTCGGCCCATTGGACCAACTGGAGTTGAGCCAAGGTCAATTATCTTTGCGGCTCCAGCTTTGTAATAGGAGAGTCCAGCCAAGAGAAACCAAAGATGGGCGACGCCAACAACAGCGGGCTTAGTGAGATCGTCAACGTTTTCGAAAGAAACAGTTTCTTCAAAAGGAACTCCATCGAGTTCGTAGTGTCCCGTTAGTGAGGTCGAAGAAATCTCGAGTCGTACGTAGCGAAAGGCTTCGGCGCGTTTCTTCATGACACCACTCATGCTACGACGCTCGCTTTGCAATGAGGGCAAAGCGCCCACACGGGCGAAGTGCGCGGTCGCTAAAGAAGATTTCTCCACCATCAGTACTTTGGCGACTTATTTCAATGTTTTCGTCACTAATTCCAGCTTCGATTAATTGATGTTTTGCAACGAGTCGAAGATCAAGTCGTGAGCGGTCTCCACCATCACTTGTCGTTGCACCAGGAATGTAGGCAAAGACGTCTGCAACCTCTGGGCCAACTTGGTAGCCCTCAAAAGAAATAGATGGGCCAACAAATGCGTGCACCGTAGATGCTGTGTCGAAGTGCTGTAGTGCACTCGCAATGACACCACTGGCGAGACCTTTCCATCCTGCGTGCACTGTGGCGAATCTGCTTGAAGAACTATCGAACAGAAGAATCGGGACACAGTCGGCGACCAGTATGCAGAGCACAACATCGTTCTCGGTGGTAACGAGTCCGTCTGCTTCAGTCTCGGTGATTGCCTGCGCTGCATCAACGACGTCACGGCTGTGCACTTGTCTCACGATGATGAGCTTCTCTGCACCAATGGCACTGGCGACTCGTTTTCTATTTTCTGCAACATGATCTGGATTGTCGCCAACATGTACGCCAAGGTTGAGCGATTCATATGGTCCTTCGCTCACGCCACCGAAGCGGTCAGTTATGAATGCATCAATGCCAAATTTCTTAGCTGAGTGAATTGGGTACACACTGAGTGGCCCACGAACCTCAGGAGTAAGAGTTATTGCTACTGACACTTTTGACAGATCCCATTTAGTTCAATGACATGGCGAAGGTCTTTGAATCCATTTTTGTTAGCAATTTCACCGGCCCACTTCTCAAGTTGCGGAGCATCGACTTCTACCGTCGCGCCACAGTTGCGACATGCGAGGTGGTGGTGATGAACATCTACAACGCAGCGTCGGTACAAACTTTCACCGCGATCAGTCATAACAATGTCGACGTCTTTTGATTCAACGAGTTTGCGTAGCTGCGTGTAGACCGTGGCGAGTGATATCTGACCACCGTCTTTGATGATGAGTTCGTGCAAATCTTGGGCGCTAACGAACCCTTGGACTCGTCCAAGTACACCGATAACTTCGCGGCGTTGCGCGGTATTTCTGGTGCTTGCCATAGTTCAATGGTATCCCGTCTCGATTTGCTTATTGGAATGATTCTAAGTAACGTTACTGGAATCATTCCAATCAAGAAAAAGGATGTTGCAGCAATGGTCAGAAACAAATGGTTCTTCTTAGTGCCTTTCATCATTCTCTTTATTGTCTTCGGGATCATTGGGCTAGCTCACGTGTTCGCCCCATCCTGGATCGGTGAAAAGCTTGCGACCGCTGGCTACATGCGTAAAACAGTGGGTCTCATTACTGATGCTCCACACGCCACCGCAGAACTCTTCTATTCATCGATTGAAAATGCAGTCATCTTGGCTGTTGGATTTAGCTGGGGCAAGCGACGCTGGCGTCGTGAACACGAAGAGTTCGACCGCGAACACGGTGTTGTCCACGATGACACTGACGTACTTGCGTAACCTGACTCTGTGAGTCAAGACGCGTCGCAACTTCTAAAGGATTGTTACTTCCCAGGTCCTGGCACGCCCGTTCGCCTCGCGGTTTCTGGTGGACCTGATTCACTTGGACTTCTGCTTCTGGCCATTGAAGCTGGACTCACCCCTACGGTGCACCACGTTGATCACCACGCGAGACCGACAAGCACAACTGACGCAAAACATCTAAAAGAAATCTGTGCGCAGCTAAATGTTGCGTTCATTCTTCACAACGTTGTTGCGGAAAGTGGTGGGAACTTTGAAGCTCGTGCGCGTGAACTGCGCTTTGGAGTGCTGCCGAGTGACGCAATGACGGGTCACACTATGGAAGACCTCGCAGAGACCGTGCTACTCAACATGCTTCGTGGTGCAGGGATTGACGGGATGTCTCCAATGATTGATAATCCCACCAAGCCACTTCGCGATGTGCGCAGAGCTGATCTGCACGCGTTCGTTGCGAGTTCACGCTTCGAGCCAGTAATTGATGAAACAAATAACGACATGGCATTTCGCAGGAATCAAGTTCGCCAGCAACTCCTTCCCTTCATGGATCAAATCGCTGGTAGAGACATCACGCCACTCATTGCTCGCCAAGCAAAGATCATGTTTGAAGAGCGCACGTGGCTAGACGCCTTAAGCCTCGATGACCGCGCAACGTCTCTTGAAGAGGCGGATTGTCGTGAACTTCAAAAGTGGCCATTGGCGAGACTTCGCCGGTGGCTTCGGGTGCAACTCCGAGAAATTGGCGAAGGTGGTCTGTGGCATCCGCCAACCGCAGACGAGATTGAGCGAGCAATGGCTGTTGTTAATGGTGAGGTGACGGCCATGGAACTCTCAGGCGGTCGGCGTCTTTCTCGAAAAGATCAACGCCTCACGCTCACCTAGTCACACCAACTACGCTGGCAGTCCATGGGACCACACTCTTCGCAAGATTTCACCGCACACTGGGCGAAACACGAGCTTGGTGAAGTAGTTGTATCCGCCAAGGAAATCCAGGCTCGAGTTAAAGAGCTCGGTGCTCAGATAACGAAGGATTACGCCAGTAACCCACCACTTCTTGTGTGCGTGTTGAAGGGTGCAGCGAACTTCATGACTGAACTCATGCACGCAATTGAGCTTCCCGTCACCATTGACTTCATGGCAGTTTCTTCGTACGGAGCTGCGACTAAGACCAGTGGTGTTGTTCGTATTGTGAAAGACCTCGACGCTGACATTGCGAATCGCGACGTGCTCATTGTTGAAGATGTTGTTGACTCTGGACTCACGCTTAACTACCTTCGCCAGTACTTAGGATCTCGCAACCCTCGCAGCCTCGACGTCTGTGCACTTCTTCTCAAAGAAGGCGAGCAGCGCGTGGAACAAGAACTTAAATACGTGGGTTTTTCAATCCCACCAGAGTTTGTTGTGGGCTACGGCCTTGACGTTAACGAGCGCTACCGCAACCTTGACGCGATCTACACATTCACAGGTACTCCATAACCATGGTTGACCAGCCTCGCGTTCAAAAACTGATCCGCGAACTCCTCGAAGCGATTGGCGAAGACCCAACTCGTGAGGGACTTGTAGAAACGCCACGTCGTGTTGCTGAAATGTACGTTGAACTCTTTGAGGGTCTTGAAGCAGATCCGGGCGAACATCTACGCACAAACTTTGAAGCTGGTCACGATGAAATGGTCATGGTGAGAGACATCCCTTTCGCCACATTGTGTGAACACCACATGGTTCCCTTCACTGGACTTGCTCACGTGGCGTATCTGCCGGGCGCTGAAGGCAAGGTCGTTGGCCTTTCCAAGATGGCTCGCCTCGTAGAAGGATTTGCTCGAAGACTTCAGGTCCAAGAGCGCATGACGACACAAATCATTGACGCCATGGAACGAGAAATGAAGCCACGTGGATCCATCGTTGTCCTAGAGGCCGAACACTTCTGCATGTCAATGCGTGGTGTGAAGAAGGCCGGAGCCACAACAGTCACGTCAGCAGTGCGTGGTGTATTTCGCGATGATGCTGCGTACCGCGCAGAAGCGCTGCAGTACATTCACCAGCGAAGGTCTACATGGCGTTGAGTCCAATGGTGATGGGCATTGTAAATGTCACCCCGGACTCATTCTTTCCTGCATCTCGAACTGCTTCTACTAATGAAGCAATTGAGCGCGGTCGTCATTTGTTTTCTGCGGGATGTGACATTGTTGACGTTGGTGGAGAATCAACGAGACCAAATGCGCAGTTCATAGAACCCGGTGAAGAACTTCGTCGAGTGATCCCAGTTATTGAGGCGCTCAGTGTGCACGGCCCAGTTTCCATTGACACTCAAAAAGAAGTCGTTGCTCGTGCAGCAGTTGCTGCGGGGGCCAGTGTCATTAACGATGTCTCGTGCACGCTTATTGAAGTTGCTGGGGAACTTGGGGTTGGCTATGTTGCCATGCACCGCCAGGGGACTGCTGAGACCATGCAGGTAAATCCGACGTACGAAGACGTTGTCTCAGAGATTGCTGCGTTCCTTCGAGTAGCCGCGACTCGCGCCAAGGTCGCAGGAGTATCGAAGCTGTGGCTGGATCCAGGCATTGGATTTGGAAAGACTGTGGAGCACAATGTGGCGCTACTAGCTCACGTTGAGACCTTTGTTTCAATTGCCCAGGAGTACGGCGCAGGGGTGCTTATTGGCACAAGCCGCAAACGTTTCCTTGAATCCTTGGGAAAAAATTCACTAAATGTCGATGAGCGACTAGAGGGTTCAATCGCAACTGAAGCATGGGCCATGCTCAAAGGTGTCAGTATGGTGCGAGTACATGACGCAGAGGCGGCGGTGCAACTACGTGAGTTGCTCGTTCGTCGCGTGCAGGAGGTAGTGGCGTGAGGGGCAAGTGGGCAGCGGGCATAGAGCCTCGGAGCTTCACCTGGGTGTACAAAGGGATCCTTGCGATTTCTGAACGTCCTGGCGGATCTACCACCGTGCACCGTCGCGTTCGTCGTGACGAAGAGTTGCTCTGGTTAAAGCACCAGGGATTCGGTCGCGTTATTTCAATCTTGCCAGTCATGCAAAATCTCAGTTCATACTTTGAGCACGGACTCACCGCAAGCCACTATGCGCTTCGTGGCGGACCACAGCAACGTGAAGTGCTCGAAGCGTGTTACAAAGACCTCGCTGCATCAATGCAAAACA
Source organism: uncultured Actinomycetes bacterium (assembly GCA_903826715.1). GTDB lineage: Bacteria > Actinomycetota > Acidimicrobiia > Acidimicrobiales > RAAP-2 > RAAP-2. The sequence goes on along the minus strand of CAIKFN010000031.1, from coordinate 3,506 downwards.
ACGTGACAGTGTTGCTTCACAGTGATGAAGTTTCTGATCGCCTACTTGGTGTTATTGCTGGCTACCTTGTTTGGACTAAGAAAGTTCCAACTACCAGTCAGTCAATTGCATTAGTTGAGCGACTCTTTAAGCGCTCTATTGGCCCAGATGGACGAACAGTGTTGTTTGATCTACCCGAGGTTCCTGCGTGAGCGATGTGATTGAACTGCGTGAACTACGCGTCAATGCAGTTGTAGGCGTACTTGCAGAGGAACGAACAAGAGTTCAACCTTTAGTTTTTGACATTGACATCGAGCGCTCTTTCAAAAAAGCCGCAAAAAATGATGACATTAATGAAACAACTAACTACGCACTCATGGTGACGCTTGCGGAGCGAATTGCAGTTGATGGAAAATTCTTCTTGCTAGAAACACTGTGTGAGCGCGTTGCCAGCGAAATTCTTAATTTCGACACAGCTATTACTTCAGTAACCGTGATGGTGAAGAAAGTTGTTCCACCTGTTCCCGAGGACATTGCGAGCGTGGGCGTTCGCTGCACACGAAAACGTAAGTAGTGCGTCACTGTTATTTTTCGCTGGGATCAAATGTTGGCGACCGTAGTAGTCACCTCAGCACCGGTATTGAAATCGTCAGAGGCAGTGATCTGTACCGCATCTCTCAGGTCTATGAGACTGAACCAGTCGGTGGCGTTGTCCAAGATGACTTCTGGAATCTTGTTTTAGAAATTGAAACTGACGCCTCAGCACTTGATCTTTTGGCGAGAGCTCGTGAAGCAGAAGCCGCGTGTGGCAGAACCAGAGAAGTGCACTGGGGACCTAGGACGCTCGACGTAGACGTCTTGCTGGTGGGGGACGAAACAAGTGAAAACCCAGACGTTCTAGTTCCTCACCCACGTATGTACGAGAGGGCATTTGTCCTTATTCCATTGCACGAATTAGCTCCTCACCTTGTTTCTGAAGAATTAATGAATTCCTTTCGCGAAAGGGTTGTCCCACTGGGTACACTCGAAATGTTGCGCTAACACCGAACGGTACCCGCCAGGGACTGGAACGGATAGGAGCATTATGAAAATTTCAATCGTGGGTGCTGGTCGCGCCGGTACATCGTTCTCATCTGCACTCATTGCGTGCGGTCATGACGTTCAACTACTGCACCATGACGAATTGCATCTGATCTCGTCACCTGACGTCATCTTGTTGACGGTTCCAGATGACTTCATTGACGTCATTGCACTTCAAATTCCTCAAAACAAAAATCAAATTGTGGCTCACGTTGCGGGGTCTAGAACATTGAGTGTTCTGGGCTCTCACCCACGCGTGGCGTCAATTCATCCACTCATGGCGCTGCCTTCAGGTGACCTTGGTGCTGCACGACTTTACGGTGCAACGTACTGCGTTGCGGGAGATGATGGCATTCGTGAAATCGCAGGCGCACTTAATGGACGCATCATTACATTGAGTGACGAACAACGCACGCTGTATCACGCAACCGCTGTTGTGGCTGCGAATCATCTCGTAACGCTCATGGGTCACGTTAAGGAACTCGCTGAAGCGGCTGGACTTAGTCTCGAAGATTTTCTTCCACTCGCTGAGCAGTCGCTTCGTGACGTGAAAGAAGTAGGACCAGCTGACGCGCTCACTGGTCCAGCGTCACGCGGTGACATGGCAACAATTGATGCACACCTTGCAGCACTGCCAGAAGCAGAACGTTCAACGTACGTTGCTCTGGCTAACGCAGCTTTCGAACTCGCTGAAAAGCGTCGTTCACAGCTAAAGGCGTAGTCATGGAACTATTTAGTTCAATTGCTGATTGGCGCAACTACGCCTCAGAAGTACGTGCGAGCGGTAGGAGAGTTGGACTCGTTCCAACCATGGGTGCGCTGCACGAAGGTCACGCCTCACTTTTTGAAAAAGCAAAGAGTAATGGTGACGTTGTCCTTGCAACAATCTTTCTAAATCCAATTCAGTTCAGTGTTAAGAGTGACTACGAGGCATACCCACGTGTGGCTGAAGCTGACCGCGCTGTGGCGCTTGCTAACGGTGTTGATTGTCTTGTAGAGCCCACCCTCGAAGAAATGTGGCCCGACTACCCAGAAGCAACGCCGACCAAGGTAACCATGAAGGGTGTGAGCGACACGCTCGAAGGAGAAGGTCGCCCCGGTCACTTCAATGGAGTGGCGAGTGTTGTCGCAAAACTCTTGACCGTGACTGGACCATGTCGTGCATACTTCGGGGAAAAGGACTTCCAGCAGATTGCAGTCATTCGACAAATGGTTCGTGACCTTGCGTTCGATGTTGAGATTGTTACTTGTGCAATAAAGAGAGACGCTGAAGGTCTTGCGCTCTCGAGTCGTAATGCTCGCCTCAGTCCTGAAGACCACACGCGAGCCAAGTGCATCTCACAAGCTATCGCTGCAGCGCAAGCAGAAGTTGAATGTGCCAGTGAACTGAGACACCGCATGCGCACGATTCTTAGAGCCGCGGGAGCAGAGATTGTGTACGCCGAGATCGTTGACAACGTAACCCTTCGACCAGCAGACGATTCACAGGCTGGGGATTTTCGCGCAATCATCACCGCAAAAATTGATGGCGTGCGATTACTTGATAATGGACCAGTAACTATTAAGGCAAAGAACTAATGCTGTTAGCCATGGATGTAGGAAACACTGAGACCGTTATTGGACTCTTCGGACCAGAGGCGCCAGAGCTCCCAGACGCAATGGGTTTCGCCAAGGCAACTGGTGAGCGTGGCCTCGCCTTTCACTGGCGCATTTCAACATCACCAGAACGCACACCAGATGAGCACGCAATGATCCTCACGCAGTTACTTGACCTCGAGGGGCTCGATCTTCGCACCGCAGTAACTGCAATGGCGATTTCATCTTCGGCTCCTTCAGTAACAACGCAACTTCGTCGTATGGCAAACCGGTGGTTTTCTGATCTTGACATCACGGTGATTGGGCCAGGAACAAAAACCGGCATGCCAATTCTTTACGACAACCCTCGCGAAGTTGGAGCAGACCGCATTGCTGACGCCGTTGGTGCCTATGACCTCTACCCAGGACCGTCAATTGTTGTGGACATGGGAACGGCAACCGTCTTTGACGTGATTAGTGCCAAGGGAGAGTACTTGGGCGGAGCGATTGCCCCTGGTGTTGCAATCTCTCTTGAAGCGCTCTACACCCAGGCTTCTGCGCTCAGGTCTGTAGAACTCGTAAAGCCCCGCTCAGTCATTGGTCGCTCAACAGTTGAATCCATTCAGTCAGGAGTTCTCTACGGTTTCGCCGCCCAGGTGGACGGAATGGTGGAGCGTATTAAGGAAGAAATAGGCGAAGCCACGGTAATTTCCACCGGAGGGCTCGCGGGGCTCGTATCTCCTCACACAAAACACGTACAGCACCACGAACCGTGGCTTACGCTTCATGGACTGCGTATTGTTCATGAACGTAATCACACAGGAGCTATTTAGTGTCAACCCCGTATCAATTCGATCACAACGCGCACTGCG
>CAIKFN010000030.1 GCA_903826715.1 uncultured Actinomycetes bacterium | reverse complement strand
AATCGCTAGTAGTATTGATGAATGCCTTCTTCCAAACCCACACCCCGTCGCGCCTCTGGCGCTGGACGACCTGCTGCTGGCGGTCGTGGTGGTGGAACTGGACGCCCAGTCCCGAATCGAAAAGGCGATTCAGCTCGCAGAAATTCATCTACTGATGGTCCGAAGAAGCCGTACCGTGACCGTGATGAGCGCCCTAGTTACCAGAGTCGCAGCACCGCAAAGCCGGGAGCCGAGCGGCGCATAGAACAACGCGGTGGTTACGGCCCACGTCCCGGTGATGATGAGCGTGATGGTCGCTCGAGTTACCGCCGTCGCGAAGGTGAATTCGAAGAGCGCCGTCCTCGTCCAACTGGATCGGGTCGACCAAGTGCACGACCAAGCAGGGACGCTCGACCAAGTCGTGACGCACGCCCGAGCAGAGACCCACGCCCAGCTCGCGATCCTCGCAGAGCCGACAGCGCACCATCTCGTTACCCACGCGAAGATCGCTACGAACGCGACGACCGCAGACCATCAGGTCCTCCACGTGAGCGCTACGAGCGCGATGACCGTCGACCTTCTGGCCCACCTCGTGAACGCTTTGAGCGTGATGATCGCAGAGCTGCGCCTTCTAGGGGAACTCGTCCGCAAGGTGATCGTCGTCCATCTCGTCCGCGCCAGTACGAACTAACACCTGAAGAGATTGCTCGCAACAAAGCAGAAGCATTCGCTAAGGGCAAGGGCTGGGGTGGCGTTGCACGCCGTGGCGCGAGTGCCATTCACTCGCAGGGTCCTGAAATGGAAACAACCCTTAGCGCAGGTCACAATCCCGATCCACTTGGAACTGAGTGGGTTGAAGATGACCGACCAAGTCGTCCGGCGGCTCCTCGCAAGGCAAAGGCCACTGTTAAGTACACACTTCCGGGTGATGTTGCTGCAGACGTGCGTAAAGCATTTATTGGAACCGCTTACATGCGAGAAAAGACTGTCGCATTCCTCGCAAAGGCGGCAGAAGGTTATGACCGCAAGCGCTACGAAGAAGCACTTCGACTCGGTCGCATTGTGTCTGACGCCGTTCCAGGAGTGGCGCCAGTACGAGAGCTAACTGGACTTGCTGCTTACAAAGCCGAACGCTGGTCAATGGCTCGTATTCACTTGGCTGCACACTTCCAGATCACTGGTGACCCAGAGCATCTTCCAAAGGTGATGGACTGCGAACGAGCAAACATGCGCTACCGCGCAGTTGAAAAGTCATTCGCTGCACTCGAAGCCAGTGAGCCATCAGCTGAAACACTTGTTGAGGGTCGTATTGTTATGGCCGCCGCACTTGCTGACCAGCAGAAGTATCCAGATGCAATTGAGTTACTAACTAAAGCTGGCGCTGCACGTAATCTTCGCAATCCTTCGTTTCGCCACCTTCGCCTTTGGTACGCACTCGGTGACGTACTTGACCGTGCTGGTGACTTTGGGGGAGCGCGTGAGATGTTCGCACGCGTTGTTCTAAGTGACGCTGAAGCCTACGACGCTAAAGACCGCTTAGCAATGCTTGGATCAACTGCACCTCAGAAGAACCGCAAACGTCGAAAGACTCCGGTCTCTAAGAAAAAGGTTGACTAACTAAATAGTGCAGTAACTGCAGCGACACCAATGTCGCCACCGCGTGAGTCACCAACCACCGTTTGGAGCATCTTGTTCATCATGTAAGAAACAGTGATGCCAAGATCTTGGTCCATAGTGATGATGCTTCCACCGTAGCCACCCCAGTAACAAGAGGCTGGTCCGAGTGGAACTGTTGCTGAAGCAAGTCCGTATCCCGCCCCACCAAAGTGTGAGTCAACTCCTAGGTTGAGGTCTATTCCATTCGCCTGCGTTTCAAAGATCAGCTCGTTGGTCTTCTCAGAGAAGAATCGCTTGCCGTTGTAGTCACCCTTGTTAGCAATGATTGACTGGATTGTGGCAACGCTCTTGGCGTTCCCGTGCCCACCAGCTGCTGGGATTTCTGCAGCTCGCCACCAGCGGTTGTGCGGCATAGTTGCCGCTTCAGACCACTTAGGGTTTCCAAATGTTTTGGCAACAACTGATGTTGGGTCCGCCATAATTGCAGCTGTAAGGTCAGCATTTGCAGCAGGTGGAATAACGAGACTCACGCGACCTTCTTCGCTTTCAGGAAGACCAATGTAGAAGTCTGCGCCAAGAACGTCAGCGACTTCGTTTTTAAAGAACTGTCCAATGGTTGTTCCAGTTGCACGGCGAACTACTTCACCAATGAGGTAGCCCTGCGATATTGCGTGGTAGCCAGACTGCTTGCGGTCGCTCCACCATGGAGCCTGCGCCGCGAGTGATTCAACACAGAAGTCCCAGTTTGCGTAGTCCTCAGCCTTTAGCTCAACGTCCCATCCAGATAGTCCTGCGGTGTGACTGAGGATGTTCTTTACAGTGATGTCGGACTTGCCATTTTGAGCGAACTCAGGCCAGTATTTTGCAACCGGGTCATTGATGTTGATGACGCCTCGGTCGTGCAACATGAGAGAGACAAGAAACGTCATGGTCTTGGTGGTGGACCAAACGTTGACGAGAGTATCTTCTTGCCATTCGTTGACCTTGGCTTCTTCTTTGTAGCCACCCCAGATGTCTACGACAACTTCACCCTTATGGATTACACATACTGATGCTCCAACGTCAGTGCCTGCGTCGAGTGACTTTGAAAGCGACTCAGCGACTCCAGCAAACTTCTCGTTATATGTTCCCTTAATTTCAGCCATAGGCCCCCCTTATTTGTTAATTCAAAAAAATTATGAAGTCATTCCTTCGAGACCAACGAGGCCTCGTGCGTGTTCGATTTCGCCCATGTGCCTGAGCAGATGCTGATAGACCCAGCATTCCATAGCGACACTTACAGTGATGCCGTCCTCTCTTCCCATTCGCGCTGAGAAGGTCTTTGCAACCTTCTCAGGATAAGGGTAGGAGAGGAGAACTCTGGAAAAGTCAGCAGGCTCAATGCTGCCAATGAAGTTTTCTGTATTGGTAAAAACGAGACGCATGAATTTCTTAAATTCTTCGAAGTTGTCAATTTTTTGGTGCATCATTTCTTCAACACTGAGCTCTTTGCCGTGATCGGCAATTGCGAGTCCCATTTTCTTCGCCCACTCTTCGTTGAATAGTGGAGCTGGTCCGCCCGCAACCCACAGTGTGCTGTCGATCATCAAAACAATGTGCACGAGCGAAAACGCAATTGGCAGAACGCCTGGTTTCTCGACGTAGTTCACCTGATCTTGTGTCATGGTGTCACAGGCTTCGTAGTAGAGACCATGAACAGTCTGCAGGCGCCTAACGAATTGATCTCTGTATTCAATGTCCATAAGTAGGTCCAGTGTACGCACTGGTAACTAGTGGCGCTGTATTGTAAAAGACATGGATATTGCCTCATTACTGGGCGACGAAGCTTCGTTGCTACTTGACCATAAAGCCACCGCTTTTCCCAAGGAACTCATACACGTTCCGGGACCGGACTATCTAACAAAGATCTTCGACAAGACTGATCGCTCTAAGGCGGTGAAGGCCAACATGGCTCGACTCTTCGCCCATGGTCGCCTCGGTGGCACTGGATATGTTTCCATCTTGCCTGTTGATCAAGGTATTGAACACTCAGCTGCAGCGAGCTTCGCACCGAATCCTGAGTACTTCGACCCAGCGAGACTCTGCGACCTGGCTATTGAAGCTGGATGTAATGCAATTGCATCCACCTACGGAGCACTCGCGTCAGTTTCTAAGAAGTACGCAAGCAAAGTTCCCTTTATTGTCAAGATCAACCACAATGACCTGCTTCGTTTTCCAACTGCTTACGACCAGATTCAGTTCGCTAGCGCCCAGCAAGCAGCCGACATGGGCGCCGCTGGCATTGGTGCGACCATCTACTTCGGTAGCGAGCAATCAGGTCGCCAGATCCAAGAGATCTCTAAGGCCTTCGCTGAAGCACACGAACTCGGGCTCTTTACCGTGCTCTGGTGCTACTTACGTAATGATGCCTTCAAGGTTGACGGCGTGGACCACGCACTTTCAGCAGACTTAGAAGGTCAGGCGAATCACATTGGTGTCACCATTGGCGCTGACATCATCAAGCAAAAGCTCAGTGAGACTAATGGTGGGTTCAACGCTGTCAAGGTTGGAAAAACTCACCCGAAGGTCTATTCCGAGCTCACTACTGACAACCCAATTGACCTCGCGCGCTGGCAAGTGGCTAATTGCTACAGCGGACGCATCTCGCTCATTAACTCTGGTGGGGAATCGAAGGGCGCGAGCGACCTCAACGACGCAGTCAGAACTGCAGTTATTTCCAAGCGCGGTGGGGGAACGGGACTGATTCTTGGTCGTAAAGCCTTCCAGCGTCCAATGAAAGACGGAATTGAAATTATCAATGCTGTCCAGGACGTCTACCTCGACAAGTCAATTACGGTTGCTTAGAAACTGCGCGTGACAAACGCCGAAGAAACTGACGCTGGCATTTGGACCTGGGCAAATTTAGTAACGCTCATTCGCCTCTGTGCAATTCCTGTCTTTCTTCAACTCCTTTTCACAACTGGGCACCGAGCTGAAGCGGCTTGGTTGCTCGTAAGCATTGGTGGAACCGACTGGATTGATGGCTACCTGGCCAGACGTCTTAAGCAAGTTTCAACCATTGGCAAGATCATTGACCCCACGGCTGATCGCATCTTGGTGATGACTGGGCTACTTGCGACCTCCATTGCTCACGGGGCTCCCTGGTGGTTTTCTCTATGCGTCTTGGTCCGAGAAGTGATTGTTTCTGCGCTGACTGTACTTTTGGCACTGCTCGGAGCCGCTCGAATCAATGTCCTAAAAATAGGCAAGCTATCGACCTTTTTGCTGATGGGGACATTTCCACTTTTTCTCCTGACGAGCAATAATGAGTTGCCTGCGAACGGCTGGCAGAACCTCTTGAGAGACGCCACGTGGGCTCTTGGAACCGTGGGGCTCGTCCTTTCCTACATAGTCCTGTTTAGTTACGTTCGCCCAGCGCTCGAGGCGCTGAGGACCGGGCGCCAAGGGAGACGAGACGCCAAAATCTTGTAGATTGTACCCATGCAAATTCCTTCCGATCTTCGTTACAGCACGGACCACGAGTGGGCCCAAATAACTGGTGACGTTGTTCGAGTTGGAATCACTGATTATGCACAAGACGCACTTGGAGACATTGTCTACGTGGCGCTTCCAAGTGTTGGTGCATCAGTCGCAGTTGGCGGATCTATGGGTGAAGTTGAATCAACCAAGTCAGTCAGCGAAATCTACGCTCCAGTGAGCGGAACCATTACTGCAGTAAATGATTCACTAACTTCTTCGCCTGAAACTGTAAATGCAGACCCCTACGGTGCCTGGATTTGCGAGATCACAACAACATCATCGGCGGACTTTGAATCACTTCTAGACGCAGCTGGTTACGCCACCCTTACCAATAATTAGCGCCTAAGCGCTCGTTAAGAAATTTAAGTAGGGTAACAAGATGAACTGTCGCCGCTGTGGAGAAATACTCAATGCCAATGCAAATTTTTGCTGGTCTTGTGGTGCTCCCCAGGTAGATACAACATCGCCAGAAACAATCGCACTTCCTGTAGTTGCAACCAATGAAGCACTGCACCCAGCGTCTGCTGACACGAACGCAAAGCACGGTGACCAACTTGTTATTGCTACGGGTCAAGAAGCAGGAACCAGGTTTGACGTTGTTAATGAAATAACAACTGTTGGACGCGACGAATCAGCGGAAATTCTTCTTGATGACGTGAGCGTAAGCCGCCACCACGCAATCTTCACTCGCACCGCGAGTGGACGCATCACTCTTCGCGATCTAAATAGCCTCAATGGCACTTACGTAAATGGAGCACGAGTCGAAGAGACCGCGCTGCACTCGGCTGACGAAGTTCAGATCGGGAAATTCAAACTAGTCTTCTGGGAATCAAACTAACTATGAGTATCTCTAACGGCAAACTAAAAATTGGTGAGGTGCACGCTGCACTTCGCGAGCAGTTTCCCGATATCGAACTTTCCAAGCTGCGCTACTACGAGGACCGTGGTCTTGTAGTTCCTTCTCGTTCTAAAAAGGGTTACCGTCTCTACTCTGAAAGAGATGTTGCTTGTCTTCGTGAAGCAATTCGTTTGGCGCAAGAGGAATTCATTCCACTTCGCGTTATTCGCTTTCGCCTCATTGAGCAGGGTCTCTTAGATGACACTCCAGTAGCACCAGCACTTCGCCAAGTTGCACGTGCGAACCAGAGCAACATTGTTTCAATGTCGACTCCTGAGCGCAGTGTGCAACCACTTACATTGCTGCCAACCCCTCAAGCTCCTCGTCACCCTGCAGTCTCTAATGCAACGTCTAAGTACTACACACTCGCTGAGTTCACTAAGGCAACTGGTCTTGACACAGAGTCAGTTAAGCAGCTGCAATCAGCGGGACTTATTTTCTCCGAGAACTTGTCTAATGATGTTGTCTTCACCGATGTTGATGTTCGAATTGGCTACTCACTCAGTGGACTCATTGACCGCGGCGTTGATGTTCGCATTCTTGGTGCGCTTCGTCGTGTTGTCGACCGCGAGGTTGGCGTTCTAGAAGACATCATTGCTTCACAGCCTTCTCTAAAGAGCGCCGACGGCGCTAGGGAAGTAGCCAATGAGTT
>CAIKFN010000029.1 GCA_903826715.1 uncultured Actinomycetes bacterium | reverse complement strand
CGAAAGAGCGGCGTCGGCATGTTCCTGAACAACGGGCTTGGCGTTGAAGGCAATTCCGAGCCCAGCCACCGACAGCATGTCAATGTCGTTGGCACCGTCTCCAACGGCAACAGTCTGTTCGAGGGGCACACCGACTTCTCTCGCAAACTGTTCAAGCGCTCGAGCTTTGCCGGCACGGTCAACAATTTCACCGACAACGTTGCCAGTCAGTTTCCCGTCTTTCACTTCCAGGTGGTTTGCTTTTAGATACTCAACTTTGAGCTCTTTCAGTAACGGTTCAAGAATTTCTTCGAACCCACCAGACACCACAGCAGGTACGTACCCGAGTCGCTGCAACGTTCGAAGCAGGGTCTTTGCTCCAGGAGTTAAACGAATCTTCGAACGCACATTTACGAGTACCGACTCATCAAGACCCTTAAGTAGCGAAACACGGCGTCGAAGTGATTCAGAAAAATCAATCTCCCCCGCCATAGCTGATGCAGTTATCTTCGAGACTTCTTCAGCACAGCCACACTCATCTGCGAGAAGGTCAATGACTTCGTCTTGAAGCAACGTTGAATCTGCGTCCATAACTACAAGGTGTTTAGCGCGTCGGTGAAGGCCGGCTTTTTGCACCGCAAGATCAAGTCCGATTAATTTTGCAACGTTCGTTACATTTTCTCTGAGCACACTGTGATCAAGCCCTCGAACTACAAGCTCGTAACAGTCAACTGGGTAACTGGCTAAGTGAACAATCCGCTCACACGTTGCACCACTCGCAGCAATCGCGTTAAAAATACCTGAGAGCTGTTCAGCGCTAATTGATGGTGCAAGCAAAGTAACGAGTAGTCGCCCACCGGCATTTACTTCACAAGTATCAACTAGAAGAACAGTCGCAGTGATGCCGTCAGCAACAATGTTCTGCTTCAGAATTGCTGCTTCAATTTCTGTTTCAGTAATTGAACCGTCGACTGTAACTTCGCAGCAAAGCACTAATGCACCTTTAATAGTGATTTGAGCAACATCTGAGATTTTTCCACCATGTGCGCTTAGTGTCGAAACTGCTTCAAAGAGCTCTGCACCAACGCCAACGCGGTCTGGGCCACTTACGGTGACGAGATACGTTGCGGTAGCCATGTAAATAGCCTAGGGCTCAAGATGCTCTTCATCGGAACGGATTTGTTTCACCAGTGCAACATTTTCGTTCGTGCGCACGTCAAAGTTCCATAATGCCGGCAGTGCCAATGCCACCGAGCCAACTGCCCCCGCACATCCAAGTCCACCAAACGTGAGCGAAAAACGAAGAGAAGTCCAGGCGGTCATGGCCCCTGCTCTAAATGACCCGGTCATTGGTCCAATTGCATATGAGAGGAGTTCAATACCTCCCATGCGTCCGCGCATCTCAGGGGGAATTGACTGATTCCAGTGAGTCTGGCGAAATACTGCACTCATTGCGTCTGCCCCGCCAGCGAAGGCCAGTGCACCAAAGCTGAGCCAGATCTGAGAACTGAATCCAAACGCCGCAATCCCAAGGCCCCACAGAATAGCGCTCGCGACTAAAGCTCGTCCATAGAAGTGAACCTTCTTAGTCCAGCCCGACAGGAGTGTCGCCACAAGTGCCCCGAATGGAAGTGCTGCATATAGAAGCGACAGTGCAAAATGATTGTCAAATTTTGCCGCAACGAATGGCAGCATCACTACCGGGTATGCAAACGCCATTGCCAACAAGTCAATGCAGTACGTCCCAAGGATGTCAGGTCTACTCCTCGTGTACTGAATTCCTTCTTGGAATAGTTTTGTGTCACTTTTATCGGTGCTCACCAACTCTGGAAGCGAGTGAAGCGACATAAACACTGGCAAAGAGATCAAGTACATCGCTGCATTTAAACCAAACGCCCACGACGCTCCAACAGAAACCACCAAAAGACCACCCAGTGCAGGACCAACAATTGAAACAATTGTCATCTTTATGCTGCCCAAGACCGCAGATGCACTCTGGTGCTCGTGACGGACCAAGGACTGATTGAGTGCGGACCAGCTAGGACTTTGAATGGATGATGAAGAAACAATAAAAGCATCTAAGAAATAGATCACCCAGGCATGAGGATTGCTACTGAGCGCATTGAACATGAGGCCGAGCGCAGCGAGCATAAATGTTGCTTCGGTACCAATGATAATTTTTTTTCGGTCGAAACGGTCTGCCATTACTCCGCCGTAAAGTCCGGCAACAATCAACGGAAAAAGTTCGACGAGTCCTAGTGCTCCAACGGCAAGTGCAGAATGAGTAATTTCTCGGAGCTGGAACGCTGTGGCAACGAATGTCGCCTGCCCTCCAAGGGCACCAAACGCACCTCCAAAGTAGAGACGGCGGTACATCTTCGACTCACGCAGCGGCGTGATGTCAACTAATAAATTCACGCAGGCGCTCCAGCCTGCCAACCATTTGATTCGCTGTAGTGACGAAGAATTTTTGCTGGTACCCCACCGAGCACAACATGGTCCGGGAATTCACCTCGCACCACTGCACCCGCAGCGACGACTGTGTTTTTTCCGAGTGTGGTTCCAGGCAAGATGACTGCGTTCGCACCAAGCCAGCTGCCTGATCCAATCTTGACTTGACCTTCAACTGGCGTTTGCCAACCAACAGCTGAGTTCGGATCTTCGTAACTGTGATTTTGATCTGTGATGTACACATACGGTCCCGTTTGAATTTCGTCACCAAGTTCAATTGACCAATGCCCAATGATGTGAGATCCTCGCCCAATAATGCACTTACTTCCGATTTTTACCGTTGGAGAAAGCAGCATTTCTTGTTCACCACTTATTCCCGCGGTGAGACACACATTTGGGCCAATAAGAGTTCCGTCACCAATCGCTAGGTAGCGCTCGTTATAAATGACACCTTGCGGAGACATGAGCGCTGCACCTTTTCCAAAGTATTGAAATTTCCTTGAATACGGATCACTTGGCCCAACGGTTGCAACTTCGTTCAAGTAACGACGTGTTGAGCGAACCCTCGCTCCTAAAAACTGACGAAATCTAATACGCAAACTCACTTGGCTAACGCTAGTGGGGGCTGAAGACCTTTGCCTCGGCAAGTGTGTATCGTCATGACATGACTTTGAACGTTGCCATTATTGGTTCTGGATTCGGTGGGCTAGCCGCCTCTATAAAACTACGTAAAGCTGGAATAGATAACTTTGTGATGTTTGAACGAGCATCAGAACTTGGTGGCACATGGCGCGATAACACCTACCCGGGATGTCGCTGCGATGTGGCGAGTAATTTGTACTCGCTTTCATTCGCTCGAAACCCTAACTGGACGAATTCATACAGTTATCAACCTGAGATTCAGCAATATTTGCTAGATGTCGCAAAAAAGTTCAGACTTCGCGACCTCATTAAATTTAATCATGAAGTACTTGACATTACTTACAACGCTGACAAGAAGTTATGGGATCTAAAAACAAATCATGGAGACTTTGAAGCACGCAACGTAATTCTTGCCGCCGGAGGTCTTGCAGAAGCAAGGCTTCCAAACATTGATGGCATCGATTCCTTTTCAGGAAAGATTATGCACACTGCTCGCTGGGATAGTTCAGTTGACCTGCAGGGTAAGCGTGTCGCAATGATTGGTACAGGTGCGAGCGCAATCCAAACAATCCCTGAGATTGTTCCTCTCGTTTCACATCTTGATGTGTTTCAGCGAACTGCGTCATGGGTCCTCCCCCACATGCAAGGCCACCCTGTGAAGAAATGGACCACACTCGCCTACCGGTTCATTCCCGGCGCTCAAAAAATTGTTCGCACTGTTGGATACTGGCGTCGTGAAATGCTGGGTTTGGCATTCGTAAAGAAGATTGAAAAGTTACAAGTTGGTATGGATGGCGCAAAGCTGTTCCGAGACCTTATGGTCACCGATCCAGTTCTAAACGCCAAGCTCACACCGGACTACACAATGGGATGTAAGCGAATTTTGATTTCAAACAGTTTCTATCCTGCGATGGTTCAGCCAAACGTTGACCTAATCACAGAAGGAATAGACAGAATTGAAGCGAACGGGATTCGCACCAAGGATGGCGTTCTCCATGAAGCAGAAATTCTGATCTGCGCAACTGGTTTTTACGTGACAGATAGCCCACTTGGCAGAAAAGTACACGGACTAGACAATGCACTTCTTGCAGATTCATACATGGGTGACATGGCTAATTACTTAGGTAGTTCATTCTCCAAGTTTCCAAATCTCTTCATGATGGGTGGCCCCAACACCTCACTTGGTCACAACTCAATTGTCTTCATGCATGAAAGTCAACTCAATTACATTGTGCCAGCGGTCAAATTCGCACTCAAAAAGCATGCGGTGATTAGCCCTAAAGAAGCGATGGCCGTCGAATGGACCAAAACTATTAGGGCAAAGACGCCACATACTGTTTGGGGCACTGGTTGCACGAGTTGGTATTTGAATGCCAGCGGTGAGAACACCACCGTGTGGCCAGATCAGACTTTTAAATTTCGCCAGCTAACTCGTGGTTTTAAAAAACAGGATCACGACATCACCGTTTAAATAAAAAAGTCCCGTCGCTTCCCAGCAGCGGGCACTCTTTTATGAAACTTTGAACTAGTCCAAAGTGATTGGTGCGTCGATGTCGACTTCGACAGCTCCAACAACGTCTGGCAAAAGTGCATCTGCCATACGTTCACGAACACGGCCATCAATTTCAGCCATGATCGCTGGGTTATCACGCAAGAAGGTTTTAACATTCTCACGACCTTGACCCATTTGTTCACCTTCATAGGTAAACCAAGCTCCAGCCTTCTTTACAAAGCCGAGTTCTACAGCAACATCAAGAACCGAGCCTTCGCGGCTAATTCCTTGCCCGTACATGATGTCGAATTCAGCTTGCTTAAACGGTGCAGCACACTTGTTCTTGACAACCTTCACTCGAGTTCTGTTACCAACAACTTCTGTTCCATCCTTGATTGATTCAATACGACGTATGTCGAGTCGAACTGATGAATAGAACTTGAGCGCACGACCACCAGGAGTTACTTCTGGTGAGCCGTATATGACTCCAATTTTTTCGCGGAGTTGGTTAATAAAGACTGCAACAGTATTTGACTTTGAAAGCCCACCGGTGAGCTTGCGAAGCGCTTGACTCATAAGACGAGCCTGAAGACCTACGTGAGTGTCACCCATGTCACCTTCGATTTCTGCACGTGGTGTCAGTGCAGCAACAGAGTCAATGATGAGAACATCAAGTGCACCAGAACGAATAAGCATGTCAGCGATTTCTAGTGCTTGTTCACCTGTGTCTGGCTGTGAGATGAGCAGGTCATCTACGTTAACGCCAATGGCTCGTGCGTAAACCGGATCCATTGCATGTTCTGCATCGATGTAGGCACACACTCCACCGTTGCGCTGAGCTTCAGCGACAACGTGCATTGCGAGGGTTGACTTACCTGAAGATTCAGGTCCGTAGAGTTCAATAATTCGGCCACGTGGAAGACCACCAATACCGAGTGCCATG